>DYRB01000006.1 GCA_020718945.1 Lamprocystis purpurea
GCAGCCGCACCCCGGCGATGGTGCCGCCCCCGGGGCGGGCCCAGAGCTGGATCTTCATGTCGTTGGCCAGGGCGAGCTGGCGGGCTACAGCAAGCCCCAGGCCGCTGCCCCCGGTGCGCCGGTTGCGGGACTGCTCCAGGCGATAGAAGGGGCGGAACACCGCCTCGCGCTCGTTCTCCGGGATGCCGGGGCCGCGGTCCAGGACGAAGATCACCGGCAGGTGCTCGGCGCAATCCAGGCGCAGGGTTACGGGCCCGCTGCTGTAGCGCAGGGCATTGTCGAGCAGGTTGCCGACCACCCGGCGCAGGGCCAGGGGCTGGGCCTGGTGGACGCAGGGGCCGCGGGTCTGCACCTCGACCCGGCCCTGCCCGGCGGCCAGGTCGGCGAGCAGCCCGGCCAGTTCCACCGGGCTGCGCTCCCCGGCCCCCAGGGTCTTGCCCAGTTCTACGGACTGGGTGATGAGCGCGTTCATGTCCTCGATGTCCCGGGCCATGCGGTCGACCAGGGCCGGGTCGGTCTTGCGCGGCAACATCTCCAGGCCCAGGCGCAAGCGGGTGAGCGGGGTGCGCAGGTCGTGGGATATGCCGGCCAGGAGCAGGGTGCGGTTGGCCAGCAGTTCCCGCACCTGGAGGTTCATGGTGTTGAACTGATGGGCCAGCCTGGCCAGTTCCCGCGGCCCCTCCTCGGGCAGGGGGTTGGGGTAGCTGCCCTTGGCCAATTGCTCGGCGGCCTGGGAGAGCTGATCCAGGGGGTCGGTGACCCGGCGCGCCAACACCGCCGCGGTGAGCACCACCAGCAGGGCCGCGACCCCCGCGACTATGGCCACCGCCTCCAGGGGGCGGCTCTGGATGCGGTCTCGGGGGAAGCCCACCCAGACCACACGGGGCCCGGTATCCAGGTCCACCCAGAACCAGCGCCGCCCCTCCACCAGGTTGCTCTGCACCTGCACCGGCCGGTCGAGGCGCTCGGCCAGGGCCAGTTCCAGACGCTCCACATAGGGCAGGAAGAAATGCTCCAACCCCTGCGGGGTTTGGTCGTCATCGACCAGGCGCAGGCCGTATTCGCTGTCGAGCTTGGCCTTGAACTCCCGGCACATCTCCGGTGGGAGCTGGACCAGGGTGCGCGACCCCAGGACCATCATGGCCGCCAGGTCCGCCGCCGAGCGGTCGGCGATGGGGTAGAGGGCATAGTGGAGGGTGACGTAGACCGTGGCCAGGGCGAACAGGCTGAAGGTGAGGACCAGGGTGAGCGCGGCCCGCCCAAATAGGGACAGGGACCAGCGGCGGCCGGGATGGGTCATGGCGGCCCCCTCAGGACTCGCCCTGGGGGGTGAACAGGTAGCCCTTGCCCCACACGGTGCGGATGTAGCGGGGGCGCTTGGTGTCCGGTTCTATCTTGGCCCTCAGCCGGGCGATCTGCACGTCGATGCTGCGGTCGAAGGGGGAGCGCTCGTAGCCCTTGAGCAGGTCGAGCAGGCGGTCGCGGTCCAGGACCCGGTTGGGGTGTTCCGTAAAGGCCGCGAGCAGGTCCATCTCGCCCCCGGTCAGGGACACCGGCTCCCCGTCCTTCTGCAACTCCCGGTTGCGCATGTCCAGGCGGTAGGGGCCGAAGCCGAAGACCCCCTCGGGCTGCGCGGCCTCGGTGGGCACCGCCCCTTGGCGGCGCAGCACGGCGCGGATGCGCGCCAGCAGTTCGCGGGGGTTGAAGGGCTTGGCCACATAGTCGTCGGCCCCGACCTCGAGCCCGACAATGCGGTCCACGTCGTCGCCCCGGGCGGACAGCATGATGATGGGGGTCTGGGCGCTTTGACGCAGCCGCCGGGCTATGGACAGGCCGTCCTCCCCGGGGAGCATCAGGTCGAGCAGGATCAGGTCCGCCGGGGCCTCGGCCAGGGCTGTGTCCATAGCCCGCCCGTCCTCGGCCCCGCTGACGGCAAAGCCCTCCCGCTCCAGGTACCCGATCAGCAGGTCGCGCAGGTCCGGGTCGTCATCGACCACCAGGATGCGCTTGGGGGCTTCGGCCATGATCACTCCGGTGGCGCCGCGGCGAGGGCCTGACCTGCACCCTGGGCTGTTACAACATGAAACAATATTAGCATTTACCGAAATACCTGAGAAACCTCTTCCGGGCAGAATGGGAACCGTACCCAGCCCCGAGGCGCGGATACCCGGGCAACACACCCGGTTTCTGCACCAGCCCCGGCCCGTCGCGCCTCTGGGCCAGGCGGTTGGGGGGCGGCCAAGGCCGCCTGTTTCCAAACCCTATCCAGCGAAACCTTTCGGGAGAATGCCATGAGCTTCGACGCATTGACCTACGCAGGCCTGTTGTCCGCCGCTGTCAGCGGCAGCTTCCTGTTCCTTCTGGCGACCACCAACGGCCGAGGCCGCGGTCGCCGCAGCACCCCCGCCGCCGGGCGGGAGTAACAGACGCCGGGCCTAGGCCCGTGCACCCTTTCTGGGCAGCAAGCCAGTTGGGCCGCGACGGCAGAGACACACCCTGCCGTCGCGGTCCCTTTTTTTTCCCGCTAGAATCCCACCGCCCGCGCTTGCGCATCCACCGGCGGACATCGGGTGACAGCGACCCATACCCGGATCTTACTCCTCGCCGCCCTGCTTGCCCTGGGCACGGCGACGGGCCTGTTTCTTGGCTGGCGCTGGTTCGAGGCCCTGATCGAGACGGCGCAGCCCCCCAGCCTGGGGGTGCCGACCTCGGTCCTGGTCCTGGACCGCAACGGCCGCCTGCTACGGCCCTTCAGCGTAGCGGACGGGCGCTGGCGCCTGCCGGTGACCCTGGCCGACCTGGACCCGACCTACCTGGCCATGCTGCTCGCCTGGGAGGACCGCCGCTTCCACGGGCACGCCGGCGTTGACCCCCTGGCCCTGGCCCGCGCCGGGGCCCAGCTCCTGACCCGGGGGCGCATCGTCTCCGGCGGCTCGACCCTCACCATGCAGCTCGCCCGGCTGTTGGATGGACGCTCCACCCGGGACCCCGGCGGCAAGCTCCACCAGGCCCTGACCGCCCTGGCCCTGGAACGGCGCCACTCCAAGGACGCCATCCTCGGCGCCTACCTGACCCTGGCCCCCTACGGCGGCAATCTGGAGGGGGTACGCGCCGCTTCGCTGGCCTGGCTGGGCAAGGAGCCGCGCCGCCTGACCCCCGCCGAGGCGGCCCTGCTGGTGGCCCTGCCCCAGGCCCCGGAGGCGCGCCGACCGGACCGCGACCCCCAGGCCGCCCGCCGCGCTCGGGATCGGGTCCTGGAGCGTGCCCTGGCCCTGGGGATCATAGACCAGCAAGCGGCCCAGGCCGCCCGCGCCACCCCGGTCCCCAGTGCCCGCCGCCCCTTCCCCCTGCTTGCCCCGCACCTGGCCCAGCGGGCCCGGCGCGCCCAGCCCCAGGCCGGTGAGATCCACCTGACCCTGGACGCGGCCCTCCAGAGCCGCCTGGAGGCCCTGGCCACCGAGCGTGCCGCCGCCCTGGGTCCGGCCGTCTCGGTGGCCCTGCTGGCGGCGGATCACGGCAGCGGCCAGGTCCTGGCCAGCGTCGGCTCCGCCGGGCTCTTCGATGCGGACCGCGACGGCTTCATCGACATGACCCGCGCCCTGCGCTCCCCGGGCTCCACCCTCAAGCCCCTGATCTACGGCCTGGCCTTCGAGGCCGGCCTGGCCCACCCGGAGAGCCTGATCGAGGATCGCCCCACCGGCTTCGGCGGCTATGTCCCGGCCAACTTCGACCGCGGCTTCCAGGGCACGGTGACGGTGCGCCGGGCCCTGCAACTCTCGCTCAATGTCCCGGCGGTCAAGCTGTTGGAGGCGGTGGGCCCGGCCCGCCTGGTGGCGCGGCTGCGTCGGGCCGGGGCAGCGCCGGTGCTGCCGGACAGCGCCCCGCCAGGGCTGGCCGTGGGGCTCGGCGGGGTCGGCATCAGCCTCCAGGACCTGGTCCAGGTCTACGCCGCCCTGGCCCGGGGCGGGGCCCCGGTGGCCCTGACCGAGACCCTGGGGCCAGGCGAGCCGCCCCCGGGGGGTGGGGCCCGGGTGCTGGAGGGGCGCGCCGCCTGGACCCTCGCCTCGGTCCTCGCTGGCACCCCGCCGCCGGCCAATGCCGCCCCCGGGTCCCTGGCCTTCAAGACCGGGACCTCCTACGGCTATCGGGATGCCTGGGCCATCGGCTTCGATGGCCGCCATGTGGCCGGGGTCTGGGTCGGGCGACCGGACGGGGCCCCGGTCCCGGGGTTGGCGGGGATCGAGGCGGCGGCCCCCATCCTGGTGGACCTGTTCGCCCGCCTGGGCCCAATCGCCCCCTTGTCGCCGCCGCCCCCCGGGGTGCTGCTGGCCACCCATGCCCAGCTCCCGCCGCCCCTGCGGCATGTGGAGGGGCGCAGCAGTGCCGGCACCGCCCAGGCCGGCGGGCCTGAGATCGCCTACCCGCCGGACGGGGCGCGCATCGACTTGGGTCTGGGGGAGGGCCAGCTCGTGGACCTGGTGCTCAAGGTGCGCAACGGCACCCCGCCCTTCGCCTGGTTCGCCAACGGCGCCCCCATTGGCCAGGAGCCCTTCGCCCGCACCGCCCGCTTCACCCCGGACGGGCCCGGGTTCGTGACCCTATCGGTGGTGGACGGGCGCGGCGGTGCGGCGCGGGCCTCGGTCTTTCTGGAGTAGTGCAGTGGGCGTGGTAACCTTGGCCCGGCCGCCCCTGGCGAGCCCCCCACCATCGCACTTGCCCCTGCTGACGCCCATGAAGACCCCCAAGAGCCTCGAATCCCTGGTGCGCGACGGCCTCGTCGACGAAGTCATACGCCCGCTCAAGAGCGGCAAGGAGGCCTCGGTCTATGTGGTCCGCAGCAACGGCGCTGTGTGCTGCGCCAAGGTCTACAAGGAGGCCAACAAGCGCGGCTTCCACAAACAGGCCCTGTACAGCGAGGGTCGCAAGGTGCGCAACAGCCGCCAGGCCCGCGCCATGGCCAAGGGCAGCCGCTATGGGCGCGAGCAGCAGGAAGAGGTGTGGCAGAACACCGAGGTCGATGCCCTCTACCGCCTCGCCGCCGCCGGGGTGCGGGTGCCCCAGCCGTACAACTACATCGACGGCGTCTTGCTCATGGAACTGGTGGTGGACGAGGAGGGCGAGGCGGCGCCCCGGCTCAACGACCTGGAGCTGACCGGCGACCAGGCCCTGGCCTATCACGACCAGCTCATCGGCGAGGTGGTCAAGATGCTGTGCGGCGGGCTGATCCACGGCGACCTTTCCGAGTTCAACATCCTGGTCGATGCCCAGGGCCCGGTGATCATCGACCTGCCCCAGGCGGTGGACGCCGCCGCCAACAACAACGCCGAGCACATGCTGGAGCGCGACCTGGGTAACCTGGCCGCCTATTTCGGCCAGTTTGCCCCGGAGCTGTTGGCCACCAGCTATGGCAAAGAGATCTGGTACATCTACGAGACCGGCAGCCTGACCCCGGAGATCAAGCTGACCGGCCATTTCAAGGGCAGCAATAGGCAGGCCGACCTCGACAGCATCCTGCGCGAGATCGAGGACGCCCGCGAAGAGGCCCTGAGGCGCAAGCTCGAACGGGGTTGAGCCCGCACGGCGGTGCAACGGCGTCGCCTGGGGCTGGAAGGGACCCCTTATCCAGGACAGGCTCCCAGGATGCGGGTCCTAGGAGCCTGTCGGACTTAGGATGAATCGGCTGCGGAAGCGGGACAACGGCCCATTTCCGCCCGGCTTTTCGTTACATAGAGCCCACTATGCGCCTCAAAGCCGAACGAAAATGGCCTCGCCCTCCCACTCCCTCGCGTCGATCCCCCTAAGTCCGACAGGCTCCTAGGCGACTCGTGCCAACCCGGCGCCTCCCCCGTCACGCCCCGGTCATGTTCCGAAGCCCCGCAGGCCCCTATACTTCCGCCCCCAGTCCGCCCGCCCACCCTGCCCTGAGGCCAGCCCCATGCGTTTCCGCTTCCCCGTGGTCATAGTCGACGAGGATTTCCGCTCCGAAAATGCCAGCGGGACCGGGGTCCGGGTCCTGGCCAAGGCGATCGAGGAGGAGGGCATAGAGGTCCTGGGGGTGACCAGCTTCGGCGACGTGGCCTCCTTCGCCCAACAGCAGTCCCGCGCCTCGGCCTTCATCCTGTCCATCGACGACGAGGAGTTCACCCTGCCGGAGGATGCCGCCGCGGCCATCGCCCAGTTGCGCGCCTTCGTGGAGGAGATCCGCTTCCGCAACACGGACATCCCGATCTTCCTCTACGGCGAGACGCGGACCTCCCGCCATGTCCCCAACGACGTGTTGCGGGAATTGCACGGCTTCATCCACATGTTCGAGGACACCCCGGAGTTCGTCGCCCGCTACATTGTCCGCGAGGCGCGCAACTACCTGGACTCCCTGGCCCCGCCCTTCTTCCGCGCCCTGGTCCACTATGCGGCGGACAGTTCCTACTCCTGGCACTGCCCCGGGCACTCCGGCGGCGTGGCCTTCCTCAAGTCCCCGGTGGGCCAGATGTTCCACCAGTTCTTCGGCGAGAATATGCTGCGTGCCGATGTGTGCAATGCGGTGGAAGAGCTGGGCCAGTTGCTCGATCACACGGGCCCGGTGGCCGCCTCGGAGCGCAATGCAGCGCGCATCTGCCACGCCGACCACCTGTTCTTCGTCACCAATGGCACCTCGACATCGAACAAGATCGTCTGGCACTCCACCGTGGCCCCGGGGGACGTGGTAGTGGTGGACCGCAATTGCCACAAGTCCATCCTGCATGCCATCACCATCACCGGGGCCATCCCGGTCTTCCTGATGCCGACCCGCAATCACTACGGCATCATCGGGCCCATACCGCTGGATGAGTTCAAGTGGGAGAACATCGAGCGCAAGATCGCCGCCAATCCCTTCGCCCGGGAGTCCAAGCGCCGCCCGCGCATCCTCACCATTACCCAGAGCACCTACGATGGGGTGATTTACAATGTCGAGACCATCAAGGAGATGCTCGACGGGCGCCTCGATACCCTGCACTTTGACGAGGCCTGGCTGCCCCATGCCGCCTTCCATGACTTCTATGGCGATTACCACGCCATCGGCGAGGGCCGCGCCCCCTGCCGGGACGCCATGATCTTCTCCACCCAGTCCACCCACAAGCTATTGGCGGGGCTGTCCCAGGCATCGCAGATCCTGGTGCAGGAGAGCGAGTCCCAGAAGCTCGACCGGGACGTGTTCAACGAGGCCTTCCTCATGCACATGTCCACCAGCCCCCAATACGCCATCATCGCCTCCTGCGACGTGGCCGCGGCCATGATGGAGCCCCCCGGGGGCACGGCCCTGGTGGAGGAGTCCATCCTGGAGGCCCTGGACTTCCGCCGCGCCATGCGCAAGGTGGATGCCGAACTGGAGGAGTCCTGGTGGTTCAAGGTGTGGGGCCCGGAGGAACTCTCCGAGGAGGGTATCGGCGACCAGGAGGACTGGGTGCTGCGGGCCGGGGAGCGCTGGCACGGCTTCGGCGATCTGGCCCCCGGCTTCAACATGCTCGACCCCATCAAGGCGACCGTCATTACCCCCGGGGTGGATGTGGACGGCGACGTGGCGGACTGGGGCATACCGGCGGCCATTGTTACCCGCTATCTGGCCGAGCACGGGGTCATAGTCGAAAAGACCGGGCTCTATTCCTTCTTCATCATGTTCACCATCGGCATTACCAAGGGCCGGTGGAATACCATGGTCACGGAATTGCAGCAGTTCAAGGACGACTACGACCACAACCGGCCCCTGTGGCGGGTGCTGCCGGAATTCGTCTCCAAGCAGCCGCGCTATGAGCGCATCGGGCTCAAGGAACTGTGCGACCAGATCCACGCCGTCTACCGCGAGCACGATATACCGCGCCTGACCACCGAGATGTATCTGTCGGAGATGGCCCCTGCCATGAGGCCGGCGGACGCCTTCGCCCGCATGGCCCACCGCGAGATCGAGCGGGTCGAGATCGATCACCTGGAGGGGCGCATCACCGCCATCCTGCTCACCCCCTATCCGCCGGGCATCCCCTTGCTCATCCCCGGCGAGCGGTTCAATGCCACCATAGTGCGCTATTTGCAATTCGCCCGGGCCTTCAACGACCAATTCCCGGGCTTCGAGACCGACATCCACGGCCTGGTCAAGGAGCAGGTCAATGGGCATGTCCGTTACTATGTGGATTGCGTCCGGTGAGGCCCTGAGGTCCTGTCGGCGGTTCGGCGCTGCCGGTATCCCGCTTGCATCCCGGCCTGAGGCAGTCGGCCCGTGCGGTTCCGGTGAGGCCGCGGATTCTGTGGCGTCGGCCGGGCCCCGGCCTTGGAGTCCCTGTTAAACTTCAAGGCCCAGTTGGTGAGGAGACCTCCATGGCCGCCCACATTGTCGAAGCCCGCAGATTCCACGAAAGCCTGACCCGGGTCGAGGCCAGTGCGGACTTCTACCGGCTCTTCTATGAGCGCTTCCTGGCAGGCTCCAGGGAGACCGCGACCCTGTTCCAGCATCGCAACATGGAACGACTTCAGGCCAAGCTCCGCATGACCCTGGACATGGTCGATGACGCCGCCTCGGAGCAGCCGGGGCTCGGGATGTATCTGGAGATGCTCGGGCACATGCACGAGGGCCTGCACATCTCCGAGGACCAGATCGCCGCCTGGCGCGAGGCGGCCTTGGCCACGGCCGCGGAGTGCGACCCCCAGTTCGACGCCACCACCCGCGCCGCCTGGGAGCAGGTCCTGGACGACCTGATCGCGAAAATGGGCCTACAGCGCCACTGAGTCCGGCTCAGTCGTAGTAAGCCGGCTTCTCCTCGTGGATGACCTTGGCCTCGGGGTTGGGGAAGCGCTTCACCACCCAGTCCGGGAGCTTGGCCTGGTTGGCGTGGTACAGGGCGTCGGACTCGACGATGATCAGCACCAGTACCGTGACCATCACCGGCAGTATGCCCATGCCCGCCACCAGGGCCATGACCGCCTCCTTCATCCAGCCCAGGTAGGTGTGGCCGGCCCAGCCCACCACCATCACCAACAGCAGCATCAGCAGCATGAGGATGAAGATGCGGCTGCGTCGGGCGCATACCTGCCAGTGACACATGACATACCAGGGGTCGATGCGGAGCGACCGGCGCGCCCGCCACAGGGTGAAACCCAGCAGGCTGAAGGAGGTGATGGGGATGATGGCCATGATCCAGGGGAAGGACCCGGCCAGGCCCCCGGCCCCCACGGCCATGAGGATATGGTTGCCGATCAGGTTGGTGAGGAAGATCTCGTGGGGCACGTTGGCCTTCTTGATCTCTTGGGGGCTGACTTCGAAGCGCATGGGGCTGGACCCGGGTAGCCGGTAGACAAGCCGGGCAGAATACCATAGCCGGGCGACCGTATCGGCAGCCGGCGATGTACTGATGAAGAGTGGGTCAAACCCCGCAGACGGGGCAGTGCGGGTCGGCGGGCAGGCGCAGGCTGCGCCACTCCATGGCCAGGGCGTCGAGCAGCAGGAGGCGGCCGATCAGGGGTTCCCCAATCCCGGCGAGGACCTTGATCGCCTCGGTGGCCTGGATGCTGCCGATGATCCCCACCACCGGGGCGAGGATGCCATTGGCCGAGCAGGTCTCGTCCATGTCGCCGTCACGGGGGTAGAGGCACTGGTAACAGGGGCCGCCGGGCTGGCCGGAAAATACCGCCACCTGCCCCTCGGTGCGGATCGCCGCCCCGGAGACCAGGGGCACCCGGGCGGCGAAGCAGGCGGAGTTCACCGCGAAGCGGGTCGTGAAGTTGTCGCAGGCGTCCACCACCAGGTCCACCCCAGAGACTATGCCGGCCAGGTTGGCCTCCGTCAGGCTCCCCTTGATGGCCTCCAGGCGGACCTGGGGGTTGATGGCGGTGAGGGTGCGGACAGCGGAGTCCACCTTGGTCATGCCGATGCGCTCGCTGGTGTGCAGGAGCTGGCGCTGGAGGTTGGACAGGTCCACGGCGTCGAAGTCGGCCAGGACCAGGGTCCCGACCCCGGCGGCGGCCAGGTACATGGCCACCGGCGAACCCAGGCCGCCTAGGCCGACGATCAGGACCCGGGCCGCGAGCAGTCGCTGCTGGCCCTCGTAGCCGAAGGCCGGCAGCATGATCTGCCGGCTGTAGCGCAGGAGTTGTTCGTCGGTCATCTTTGGGAAGTGGCTAGCGACTAGCAGCTAGCAACTTCTTCACAAGTAGCGCCGCCAATGCTCGGGGCGCTGGTCTCGGCAGCCGTGCTCCAGGGCCTCGTAGCGCTTGGCGAAGACCTTCTTGGTGCAATTGTGCTCGCCCTTGGTACAGCCCCAGTTCAGGCGCTGGGTCTGTTCCGTGTAGTAGTACAGGGCGCGGCGCAGCCGGAGCATGAGGGCCCCGTCCAGGTGCAGGCCCAGTTCCAGCAGGGCCTCTTCGATCTCCTGCAGGGTGGTCTTGAGCAGGTCATAGCGCACATGCAGGAGCAGGGGGCCTTCGGCCTCGGCGTGCAGGACGCCGTCGACGCCAGCGAGGAAACTGGCGGCCTTGGCGGCGTGCCCGGCGCTCTGATGCACAGCGTTGAAGGCGATCTGCCGGTGTTTGTAACGGTCGGCGTCGGTGATATCCATGGCGGCCCTATGCTAGAGGAGGGGTCGAAGAATTCCAAGGAGCAATCTGCGATCCCTGCATCCCGCCTGGCTCCCGCCAGGCGAGGCTGGTGCGTTCGTGGCCGGCCAGGTCGCGCAGGGTCTCGATACGGGTCAGGCCGGCCTCGGCCAGGAGTCCGCGCACCAAGCCGCCCTGGTCGTAGCCGTGCTCCAGGGCCAGCAGCCCGCCGGGCCTGAGGTGGGCCGCGGCGGTGGCGGCGATGCGACGGATGGCCTCCAGGCCGTCCGGCCCGGCGGCCAGGGCCGAGGCGGGTTCGCGGCGCAGGTCGCCGCGGTCCAGGTGTGGGTCGCCGGCCGGGATATAGGGCGGGTTGCTAATGATCGCATCCAGGGCCCCGGGGGCCAAGGCGGCGAGCCAGTCCCCGGCCAGGGGATGCAGGTTGGCCAGGCCCAGGCGCCGGGCATTGGCGCTGGCCACCCCCAGGGCGGCTAGGGAGCGGTCGGTGGCGATCAGGGTCCAGGCCGGGCGCTCGGCGGCCAGGGCGGCGGCGATGGCACCGCTGCCGGTGCCGAGATCGGCGATCAGCAGCGGGGCCTCGGCCGGGAGCCGCGCCAGGGCCAGCTCCACCAGCAGCTCGGTCTCCGGGCGGGGGATCAGGGTGTCCGGGGTCACCACCAGGTCCAGGGTCCAAAACCCCTGCCGCGCCAATATGTAGGCGATGGGCTCGCCAAGGCTTCGCCGCTCCACCAAGCCGTCCAGGCGCCGCCGCGCGGCCGTATCCAGGGCTGCATCGGGCCAGGCCAGCAGCCGCGCCCGGTCGAACCCGGTGACCTCGCCCAGCAGGAGTTCCGCCTCCAGCCGCGGCGAGCCGTCCGCCAGCCCCACTAGGCGGGCGCTGGCCTCGGTCAGGGCCTCGCCGATGGTCAGTGCAGGGGGTGGCATGGATGGCGTTCCGTGTTCGTCGGGACCGGGTGATCGTGCCCCGCCCTCAACCCGCCGCCAGGGCCGCCAGCAGATCCGCCTGGTACTCCTGGGTCAAGGGATCTATGACCTGATCCAGGGCCCCGGTCATGACCTCGTCGAGCTTGTAGAGGGTCAGGTTGATGCGGTGGTCGGTCAGGCGGTTCTGGGGGAAGTTGTAGGTGCGGATGCGCTCGGAGCGGTCGCCGCTGCCCACCTGGAGGCGCCGCGCGCTCGACTCCTCGCTGGCCTGGGCCTCCTGGGCCTGGGACAGGAGCTTGGCCTGGAGCAGGGACAGGGCGCGGGCCTTGTTCTTGTGCTGGGAGCGCTCGTCCTGGCACTCCACCACGATCCCGGAGGGGATGTGGGTGACGCGCACCGCCGAGTCGGTCTTGTTGATGTGCTGGCCGCCGGCACCCGAGGCGCGGTAGGTGTCGATGCGCAGGTCCGCGGGGGAGATGGCTACGTCGTCGATGGCGTCGGGCTCGGGCAGGATGGCCACGGTGCAGGCCGAGGTGTGGACCCGGCCCTGGGACTCGGTGGCCGGGACGCGCTGGACCCGGTGGGTGCCGGCCTCGAACTTCAGTCGGGAATAGACCCCGGAGCCGGCGATGCGCATCACCACCTCCTTGTAGCCGCCCATTTCCCCCTCGCTGGCGCTGATCAACTCGGTGCGCCAGCCCAAGGTCTCGGCGTAGCGGGCGTACATGCGCTGTACGTCGCCGGCAAACAGGGCCGCCTCGGCCCCGCCGGTCCCGGCGCGTACCTCGAGGAAGATGTTGCGCCGGTCGTTGGGGTCCGGCGGCAACAGCAGGCGGGCCAGCTCGGGCTCCAGGGCGTCGCGGCGGGCGCGGGCGGCGCTGACCTCGTCGCGGGCCAGATCGGCCATCTCGGGGTCGCGCAGTAGGTCCTCGGCGGCGGCGATCTCTGCCTCGATGTCGCGGTAACGGGCGAAGCAGGCGGTGACGGGCTCGATCTGGGCGTATTCCCGGCTCAGATCCCGAAAGCGGTCCTGGTTGGCCTGGGTCTCGGCCTCTGCGAGCAGGGCGGTGACCTCGCCGAAGCGGTCGTCGAGACGTTCCAGCTTGGCACGGATAGAGGGGTTCATGCGCCGGCCTCCGGTGGGGTCGCCTTGGCGTCCAGGGTAAGCTGGAACAGCTCGTTGGCGGCGTCCAGGAGCCGCACATCGCCCTCCCGCCCGGCCTGACGCAGGCGTGCGCTGGGGGCGTGCAGGAGCTTGTTGGTCAGGGTGTGGGCGAGGAAGCTCAAGACCTCCTCCGCCGGTTTGCCCGCGTGCAGTTGATGCAGGGCACGGGCCAGGACCTCGTCGCGGGCCTGTTCGGCCCCCTGGCGGAACCCCTGGATCAGGTTGACCGCGTCCAGGGAGCGCAGCCAGGCCATGAACTCCCCGGCGTGGAAATCGACGATCTCCCGCGCCTGGAGGGCCGCCTCCCGGCGCGAGCGCAGGCCGTCGTCCACCACCTCCTGGAGGTCGTCCACGGTGTAGAGATAGACATCGCCCAGTGTGGCCACCTCCGGCTCTATGTCCCGGGGCACGGCCAGGTCGACCATCAGCATGGGGCGGTGACGGCGCTTCTTCAGTGCCCGCTCGACCGCGCCCTTACCAAGCACCGGCAGGGGGCTGGCGGTGGAGGAGATCACCAGATCCGCCTCGGGGAGGTGGTTGGCGATCTCGGTCAGCGCAATGGCGAAGCCGTCGAACTGGGTGGCCAGGGCGTGGGCGCGCTCCACGGTGCGGTTGGCCACCACGATGCGCCCTATGCCGTGCTGGTGCAGGTGGCGGGCGGCCAGCTCGATGGTCTCCCCGGCGCCGATCAGCAGGGCCGTCTGGGCCGAGAGGTCGCTGAAGATCTGCCGGGCCAGGGTCACGGCGGCGAAGGCCACGGAGACCGGGCTGTGGCCTATGGCGGTGTCGGTGCGCACCTGCTTGGCCACGGCGAAGCAATGCTGGAACAGCCGCCCGAGCAGTTTGCCGTGGCCCCCGCAGGCCTCGGCATTGGTGAAGGCGACTTTGACCTGACCGAGGATCTGCGGCTCGCCCAGGACCATGGAGTCCAGGCCGCTGGCCACCCGCATCAGGTGGCGCACCGCATCCAGCCCGACGTGGGCGTACAGGTAGGGGGCCAGGCGGTCCTCCTCCAGGCCGTGGAAGCCCGCCAGCCAGGCCCGCACCGGGGCCTCGCCGTCGCTGCCCAGGACGCAGTAGATCTCGGTGCGGTTGCAGGTAGACAGTATCACCGCCTCCGTCACCTCGGGTCTGGCGGTGAGGCTGCGCAGGGCCCCGGCGAGGATGTCGGGGCCGAAGGTGACCCGCTCGCGGATTTCGACAGGCGCGGTCTTGTGATTGAGGCCGAGGGCCAGGATCTTCATGGGTGGGGCTGTTGTCCATCGGTCGTATGGCCGGCCGGCCAGATGGCGGCGGCGCGGGCCTTGTGGGCGCGCGGCAAACCGCCACATTATAGGGTCGCGGGGGGTGGACCGAAACCGTTTGGCGTCAGGCCCGCCCCGGGACCGATTCACCACTTTTTGTGCGAAATTTGTAACGAGGGTTTTTTGCTACGGAACTGCGCGGTTATACTGTTCTCATAGTCCTATCCCCCCTTTTTTAGCGCATCGCGCGGAAGCCCCACTTGAACGCCCCAAGCAGTCGCCGGTTCGGTATTTTTTCCCTTTTTTCGGGCCTGGTCACGGCCTCCCTGAGTCTTGCTGGGGGGCTGAGTTGCGCCCATGCCGCTGATGCGCCAGCGCAACATTCGAGCCAGGCCAAGGCCCAGGTGGTCGGTCAAGCCACCGAGCTGACCGGCGACCTGGTCTACGCGGTCCTGGTCGCCGACGTGGCGGCCCAGCGCGGTAACCAGCGTCTGGCCTTCACCCACTACCTGCTGGCCGCCCGCCTGGCCGGCGATGCGGGGATGGTCCAGTTGGCGGCCCGCGCCGCCATGGCCCTGGATGACCGGGAGGCCGAGCAGCGGGTCGCCAAGCTGTGGCTGGAACTGGCCCCGGACTCCCTGGAGGCCCAGCAGCTCGCCGCCTATGCCGCCTTGAAGGCCGACGACATCCCCACCGCGCTGGGCCACGTGCGGCGGGTGATCCACCTGGCCCATGAGCGCGAGAAGGACGGCTACCTGCACGCCGCGCGCCTGCTGGCCGACGTGGAGCCCCCCCAGCGCCGCCTGGAACTGCTGCGCGGCCTGATCGCCGAGGACGGCGAGACCCCGGAGGCCTACTATGCCCTGGCCCTGGTGGCCGCCGGTGCGGAACTCTACGACGACGCCGTGGCCGCCACCCGCCGCACCCTGGACCTCAAGCCCGATTGGAGCGAGCCGCGCATCTTCCTGGTGCGGCTCCTGCTCGGTCAGAACAAGCGCACCGAGGCGCGCAAGACCCTGGAGGCATTCCTCGACGCGAGCCCGGACGACCGCGGTCTGCGCATGCTCTACGCCCAGTTGCTGGTGGACGAAAAGGAGTTCTCCAGCGCCCGTGGGGTCTTCGAGCGCATGCTGAGCAAGGCGCCCAAGGAGCCCGATGTCCTGTTTGCCCTGGGCATCCTGTCGCTCCAACTCGACGACGCCATCTCGGCCCGGGACTATTTCACCCGCTTGAGCGACACAGGCCAGCGTAAGGACGATGCCGCGTTCTACTTGGGGCAGGTGGAGGAGGATGCCGACAATACCGACGCCGCCCTGGCCTGGTACCAGAAGGTCGGCGGGGACAACGCCGCGGATGCCCAGGCCCGGGTCGCCCGGCTGTTCGCCCGCAAGGGCGAGGTCGAGCGGGCGCGGGACGTCCTTCAGCGCCTGCGCGACGACGAGCCCGACAACGCCGTGGCCTTATTCATGATCGAGGCGGAGATACTGCGCGGCCTGGCCATGGACGCCGAGGCCATGGGGGTGTTCGACCAGGGCCTGGCGCGCTTCCCGGATGATGCCGATCTGCTCTACGCCCGTGCCCTGCACGCCGGCGGCATGGAACGCTACGACATCCTGGAGCTTGACCTCAAGGCCGTGCTGGAGAAAGACCCGAACAACGCCGACGCCCTCAACGCCCTGGGCTACACCTTGGCGGATCGCACGGAGCGTTACGCCGAGGCCCTGGACTACATCGAGCGGGCCCTGGCGGCCAAGCCCGACGAGCCGGCGATTCTGGACAGCATGGGCTGGGTCCAATATCGCCTGGGCAACCACCAGGAGGCACTCAAGTACCTGCGGCGCGCCGTGGAGCGGACCCGGGACGGGGAGATCGCCGCCCACTTAGGCGAGGTCCTGTGGGCCTCCGGCCAGCACGCCGAGGCCCTGAAGGTGTGGGAGGAGGCGCTGAAGGACTTCCCCGACCACGCCTACCTGCTGCGGGTCATGGGCCGCCATCGGGTGACCAGCACGGATCCAGGCAAGTGACCGGCGGCGCGGCGCCGGGGCCTTGGTCGGCCCCGGGGTCGGACCCGGGGCTGGCGCCCTGGCCGGCACCAGCCAAGCTCAATCTCATGCTACGCGTCCTGGGCCGTCGCCCGGACGGTTACCATCGCCTGCAGACCGTATTCCAGTTCATCGACCGCTGCGATCAGGTGCACCTGGCGGTGCGCCCGGACGGGCGAATCGAGCGCCGGTCGGATATCCCCGGTGTCCCCGCTGAGGCCGACCTGACGGTGCGGGCCGCGCGGCTGTTGCAGGTCCACACGGGCTGCGGCCTGGGGGCCGACATCCGGGTGGACAAGCGCCTGCCCCTGGGCGGGGGCCTGGGTGGCGGCAGCTCGGATGCGGCCACGGTCCTGGTCGGCCTGAACCGCCTGTGGGGGACCGGGCTCGGTACCGATGCCCTGGCCGGTCTGGGGCTCAAGCTCGGGGCTGATGTGCCGGTGTTCGTCCGCGGGCTGGCGGCTTGGGGCGAGGGGGTGGGCGAGGAACTGCACGATTGCGACCTGCCCCAGCCCTGGTACCTGGTCCTGACGCCGTCGGTGGGCGTGTCCACCGCAGCGGTCTTTGCTGACCCTGCATTGACACGGGACTCCCCGCCGATAACAATGCGCGACTTTGCTCGCGGGGATGCGCGCAACGACTGCCTGCCCGTGGTCCGGCAGCGCTACCCTCAGGTGGCCGCTGCCCTGGACTGGCTAGCGGGGCGGGGCGAGGCCCGCCTCACCGGGACCGGCGGGTGCGTCTTCGCCGCCTTTGCCGGGCGGGACGCTGCGCTGGCGGCCCTGGCGGCCTTGGACGGTGCGCCCGGGGGACTGGGCGGCTTCGTTGCCCGGGGCCTCAACCGCTCCCCCCTGCTGGATCGTGTGAACGCCGAGGGCGCCTAGCCCCAGGGCCTGCGGTCCCCGCGCAGCCCCGGGTGGCCCCGGCATGCAGAGCTTCATTGGGGCGTCGCCAAGCGGTAAGGCACTGGGTTTTGATCCCAGCATTCCCAGGTTCGAATCCTGGCGCCCCAGCCAACCCCCCGGGGCAGCCTCAGGCCCCGCGCAGACGAGGTACCGGCCGTGCCCGCCAGTCACATGATGGTCTTCTCCGGGAACGCCAATCCGGAGCTGTCCGCGGAGATCGCCGGCCACCTGGGCCTGCCGCTGGGCAAGGCGGTGGTCGGCCAGTTCAGCGACGGCGAGGTCATGGCCGAGATCCAGGAGAACGTGCGCGGGCGCGACGTCTTCGTGGTCCAGCCCACCAGCGCCCCGACCAACGATAACCTCATGGAGTTGTTGGTGATGGTCGATGCCCTGCGCTGGGCCTCGGCCAAGCGCATCACGGCGGTGATCCCCTATTTCGGCTATGCCCGGCAGGATCGTCGCCCGCGCTCCGCCCGGGTGCCCATAACCGCGCGCCTGGTGGCCAAGATGGTCGGTGCCGCCGGTGCCGACCGGGTGCTGACCATGGATCTGCACGCCGATCAGATCCAGGGATTCTTCGACATCCCGGTGGACAACGTCTACGCCTCGCCCATCCTGCTTGGCGACGTGTGGCGCCAGAAGTACCCGGACCTGATTGTGGTCTCCCCGGACGTGGGCGGGGTGGTCCGGGCCCGGGCCTTGGCCAAGCGCCTGGACGATGCGGAGCTGGCGATTATCGACAAGCGCCGGCCGCGGCCCAACGAGGCCAAGGTCATGAACATCATCGGCGACGT
>DYRB01000334.1 GCA_020718945.1 Lamprocystis purpurea
CACCGACGTCAGGCCCCCGCCACCAGCGCCGCGATCACCGCGTCACCCATGGCCTCGGTGCCGACCTGCTGCATACCCTGAGACAGGATGTCCGGGGTCCGCAGCCCCTGGTCCAGGACCCGGGAGACGGCCGCTTCCACCCGGTCCGCCAGACCAGCATCACCCAGGCTATAGCGCAGCATCATCGCAACGGACAGGATAGTGGCCAGGGGATTGGCCACCCCCTGACCCGCGATATCGGGGGCGGACCCGTGGATGGGCTCGTACATGCCCTTGCCGTGCTCGTCCAGCGAGGCCGAGGGCAGCATGCCGATGGAGCCGGTGAGCATGGAGGCGGCATCCGAGAGGATGTCGCCGAACATATTGCCCGTCACCATGACGTCGAACTGCTTGGGGTTGCGCACCAGTTGCATGGCGGCGTTGTCCACGTACATGTGGCTGAGGGCCACATCCGGGTACTCGGCGGCCACCTCAGTGGCGACCTGGCGCCACAGCTCGGTGCATTCCAGCACATTGGCCTTGTCCACCGAGCAGACCCGCTTGTGGCGGGTGCGGGCCAGGTCGAAGGCCACCCGGCAAATGCGGCGGATCTCCGACTCCGTATACACCATGGTGTTGATGCCCTGGCGCTCGCCGTTCTCCAGCACCCGCACCCCACGCGGCTGGCCGAAGTAGATGTCGCCGGTCAACTCACGCACGATCAGAATATTGAGCCCCGACACCACCTCGGGCTTGAGGGTAGAGGTATCGGCCAGTTGCGGGTAGAGAATGGCCGGGCGCAGGTTGGCGAAAAGCCCCAGGCCGGCGCGCAGACCGAGCAGCCCCTTCTCCGGGCGTATGGTGATGTCCAGGGGCTCCCACTTGGGCCCGCCCACGGCCCCTAGCAGCACCGCATCCGCCTCTTTGGCCAGGTCCAGGGTAGCGCCCGGGAGCGGGCCCCCCGTGGCGTCGATGGCCGCCCCGCCCACCAGGGCCTCGTCCATATCAATGTCGAGGCCGAAGTCGTCGCGCAGGGTCGCCAGGACCTTGACCGCCTCGGTGACGATCTCCGGGCCTATCCCGTCGCCGGGGAGAATGAGGATGTTCTTGCTCAATTGTCTGTACCTAAATCGCAGGATTGGCCGCGAGCGGATGGAAATATTAGCCGCAAATGAACGCAAATAGTTGCGTTCATTTGCGGCAAGAAATTGAAGCCGGTCAGGCAAACAGCCAGGGCGCCTGCTGCCGGCGCCGCTCTTCGTAGGCGGCGATGGCCTCGACATGCTGGAGGGTCTGGCCGATCTCGTCCAGCCCGTGTTGCAGACAGTGCTTGCGGTAGGGGTGGACCTCGAAGGGGATGACCTCACCATTGCCGAGCGTAAGCGCCTGGCCTTCCAGATCGACGGCGATCCGCAGGGCATCGGGCCCGCCCGCCTGGGCGAACAGCCGGTCTATGACCTCGGGGTCCAGCACCAGGGGCAGGATGCCGTTCTCGAAGCAGTTGTTGAAGAAGATGTCGGCATAACTCTCGGCCAGGATCACCTTGAAGCCATAGTCCGCCAGGGCCCAGGGGGCGTGCTCCCGGGACGAGCCGCAACCGAAATTGGCCCGCGTCAGCAGGATACTGGCCCCGGCATAGCGCGGGTCATTGAGGACGAACCCCTGGTTCAGGGGCCGGCCGCTGTTATCCCGCCCCGGCTCCCCGGTGTCCAGGTAACGCCACTCGTCGAACAGGTTGGGCCCGAAGCCGCTGCGCTGGATGCTCTTCAGAAACTGCTTGGGGATGATGGCGTCCGTATCCACATTGGAGCGGTCCAGGGGACAGACGACGCCGGTGAAATTGGCAAAGGGCTGCATCAGAGGTCCCTCACATCCACGAAGTGCCCGGCCACCGCGGCGGCGACGGCCATGGCGGGGCTGACCAGGTGGGTGCGCCCGCCGTAGCCCTGGCGCCCCTCGAAGTTGCGGTTGGAGGTGGAGGCGCAGCGCTCCCCAGGCTCCAGGCGGTCGGCATTCATGGCCAGGCACATGGAGCAGCCCGGCTCGCGCCACTCGAAGCCGGCCTCGCGGAAGATGGCATCGAGCCCCTCCGCCTCGGCCTGCTCCTTCACCGGGCCCGAGCCCGGCACCACCATGGCCAGCTTGATGCTGTCGGCGACCTTACGCCCCTTGGCCACCGCGGCGGCGGCGCGCAGGTCCTCGATGCGGGAGTTGGTGCAGGAACCGATGAAGACCTTGTCCGGGCGGATGTCGGAGATGCGGGTCCCGGCGGTCAGGCCCATGTAGGCCAGGGCGCGGCGCACCCCCTCCGCCCGGCCCGGGTCGCCCATGGACTCCGGGTTCGGGATTCGGCCGTCGATGGGGGCGACCATCTCCGGGGAGGTCCCCCAGGTCACCTGGGGCTTGATGGAGCCCCCGTCCAGGTGCACCGTCCGGTCGAACACGGCCCCGGGGTCGCTGTGGAAGGTCCGCCAATGGGCCGCGGCCCGCTCGAACAACTCCCCCCGGGGGGCATAGGGCCGACCGCGCACATAGTCGATGGTCTTCTCGTCCACCGCGATGAGCCCGGCGCGGGCCCCGGCCTCGATGGCCATGTTGCACACCGTCATGCGCCCCTCCATGGACAGGGCGCGGATGGCCGCCCCGCCGAACTCGATGACGTAGCCGGTCCCGCCGGCAGTGCCGATCTCCCCGATGATGGCCAGCACCAGGTCCTTGGCGGTGATGCCCGGCCCCACGGCCCCGTCCACGCTGATGAGCATGGACTTGGACTTGCGCTGCACCAGACAGCGGGTGGCGAGCACATGCTCCACCTCCGAGGTCCCGATGCCGAAGGCCAGGGCCCCGAAGGCCCCGTGGGTGGAGGTGTGGGAATCGCCGCAGACCATGGTGGTCCCGGGCAGGGTGAAGCCGGCCTCGGGCCCTATCACATGGACTATGCCCTGCCGCGGATCGCCCATGCCGAACAGGGTGATGCCGAACTCGGCGCAGTTGCGCTCCAGGGTCTCGACCTGGAGCCGGGCCACCGGGTCCAGGATGCCCGCCGCGCGCCGCGTGGTCGGGACATTGTGGTCCGGCACGGCCAGGTTGGCCTCGGGCCGGCGCGGCTGGCGCCCGTGGATGCGCAGCCCCTCGAAGGCCTGGGGGGAGGTCACCTCATGGATGAGTTGGCGGTCGATATACAGGAGTGCCGTGTCGCCCTGATAGCGCACGACGTGCTCGTCCCACAGCTTGTCGTAAAGGGTTGCGGCGCCCATGGATTGCCTCGACCTCGAACGGAAACGCGCAAGGATAGACGCAGCCAGGGGCAAAGACAATTTTCCGCCCGCGCTCAGGCGCCCCGCCCGGCCACCACAGGGGTAGACTGGAAACCCGCCCGCCACGAGCCCGAACCTTGACCCAGAGCACCCGCCCTACCCCGCCCCAGGGCCCCGACACACCGGAGCCGGTCACCTGCGCCACCTGTGCCGCCTGCTGTTGCCGCCTGGAGGTCCTGTTGCTCTCCGACACCGGGGTGCCGCGCCGCTACATCGCTACCGATCCCTGGGGCCGCCGGGTCATGGCCAGGCTGGACGACGGCTGGTGCGCGGCCCTGGACCGCGACACCCTGCTTTGCCGCATTTACGACCGCCGCCCCTGGCTGTGCCGGGAATACGCCGAGGGCGGGGACGACTGCCTGATCGAACGCGGCTGCCTGGGCGCCGAGGATTGATCGGGGACCCGGGTCGGGCTCAGGCCGCGAGGCCAGCGCCGCGCCCCCCGCCAGGGCCCCCAGCAGGACCTCCGGCAACTGGTGGGCCTCCAGGTCCACCTGGCCGCTGGGCCGACCCAGGTCCGGCCAGATCAGATAACCTGACCCTCGATTTCTCCTCGATTTCTCGCGGATTCCGCTGCGCTCCGACCGGGGTGGACGCAGGGGATTCTTGCCGAGTCTCTGGAGCCTGGGAGCCAGGAGACCACCCTGGGGACTGGCAGCCAGACGAGAGCTGGCTCGCCCTCCAAGACCAGCACTACATCTGGGTCGACCGCCAGACGGTGGACCTGGCGGCCCTCGATCCGGTGCGGCTCGATGCCGCGTGCTCCCCGGTACGGCCAACGACGGCGCCCGCCCAAGTACCGCTTTCCCTCCCCCC
>DYRB01000335.1 GCA_020718945.1 Lamprocystis purpurea
AGGCGGCCTTGATCGAAGGTTTGGATGGCGCGGAGGTCGAGATGGACGCGGAGGATTGGGCGGCCCTGCGTTGCGAGGGTCCCAAAGCTGGGGCGTCGAGACCAGGCAGCAATTCCACTTTTGAGCTCACCGTTCAACAGCGCGGCGAGAAGCACCGTGGGAGCGCCGCCTCGGCGCGACCGGGCGAAGCGTAGCTGGCCCCGGTGGCAACCGCGCTACGCGGTCGCGGCGAGGCGCCGCTCCCACGGGCACCGATCTGGCTGGCAAATTCGGAATTGCCGGCGACCGGGACTGAACAGAAACGTCGTCACCAGTAGCATTAGAATCCTGTCAATCCAGTCCTACTGGCCTCGGTCCGGCCCCGACTTTCAGTCTACCCCCGCACCCGCAGGCAGCAGCCCATCCCCCCAGGCGGCCAACTCGGCGATCAGCGCCAACCGCGCCGGGTCGCCGGCGTGCAGGTCGGCCAGTCGGCCCAGGGTCTCGCGATAGCCGTCCAGGGTCAGGCTGCCGCCGCCGGCCGGGTCGGTGAGGCGGCGGCGCCGGTAGGCATCCCAGTGGGCACGCTCGGCGGCGGTCAGGGTCTCCGGCCAGTTGCGCGCCCGCATCCGCAGGACCATCTCCGCCAGGCGTTGGTCCTGGAAGCGCAGGCCGCCCCGGGCCAGTTCCGCCGGGGTCAGACCCCGTGCCCGGTCCATCTCCCGGCGGTCGCTGGGGCCGAAGAAGCCGCCGCCGTAGAGCATCAGGTCCGGGTCGGTCTCCGGGGCCCCGTCCCGCTGGGCATGCACCGCCTGGACCTTGGCCTCCAGGTCCCGGGCCGCCTCGCGCAACTGGGCGGCGTGGCGCTCGACGGCGGCCGGGTCTATGGACCAGCGCTCGGCGGCGGCCTGGTCCAGGGTCTTCATGGGGGCCAGGAAGGGCGCCTTGTTGACATGCACCCCCTTGAGCGGGATGCGCTCGGCCCCCTCCGGCAGGTCCTGGGTCCGGGTGAAGAGCCGGGCGCGGATGGTCTCGACATCCAGGTCGAGCAGGGCGGCGGGGTCCTGGCGCAGGTCGAAGACGATCACCTCGTTCTTGTTGAGCGGGTGGCGAGCGACCGGCAGGACCGGGGCCAGGCAGCCCAGGGTCGCGGGGAAGCGGGAGGAGACGTGGATCAGCGGGGTGCGACTGGCCAGCAGCTCCTCGACCTTGGGCTTGGCCCTCAGGGTCAGGGCATAGTCGAAGAGCCTGGGCTGGCGGGCCCGCAGCAGCCGTGCCAGGGTCAGGGTGGCTTGCACGTCCACCAGGGCATCATGGGCCCCGCTGTGCTCTATGCCGTTGGCGGTGGTGAGGGCCTCCAGGCGGAAGCTGGCGGCCCCGTCCACTCCAGTGGGCCAGGCGATGCCCTCGGGGCGCAGGGCATGGGCGGCCCGCATTGCGTCGATCAGGTCCCAGCGGGAGTTGCCGTTCTGCCACTCCCGGCCATAGGGGTCGTGGAGGTTGCGGTAGAGGAGGTGGCGGGTGACCTCGTCGTCGAAACGCAGGCTGTTGTAGCCCACACCGCAGGTCCCGGGCTCGCCCAGGGCTCGGGCTATGGCGGCGGCGAAGTCGGCCTCGCAGAGGCCCTGGGCCAGGGCCCGCTGGGGCGTGATGCCGGTGATGAGGCAGGCCTCGGGCTGGGGCAGGCAGTCGTCGGCGGGGCGGCAGTAGAGGACCAGGGGCGGGCCGACCGGGTTCAGGTCGGCATCGGTGCGCTGACCGGCGAACTGGGCGGCGCGATCCCGGCGCGGGTCCGTGCCCCAGGTCTCGTAGTCGTGCCAGTAGAAGGTGTTGGCGGTCACGACGAAATAACCATTGCCGGCTTGCCGACCTGCGAAGCGGCGCGGCAAGCCGGCAAGCTCAGACCTTCTCGCGGATACGGGCGGCCTTGCCGGTGAGGTCGCGCAGGTAGTAGAGCTTGGCGCGACGCACGTCGCCACGGCGCTTGACCTCGATCTCGGCCACCGTCGGGCTGTAGGTCTGGAAGACGCGCTCCACACCCTCGCCGTGGGAGATCTTGCGCACCGTGAAGGCGGAGTTCAGGCCGCGGTTGCGCTTGGCGATGCAGACCCCCTCGAAGGCCTGGAGGCGTTCACGGGCGCCTTCCTTGACCCGCACCTGGACGACTAGGGTGTCGCCGGGGGAGAAGTCGGGGACGGTCTTGGACATCTGCTCTTGGTCGAGCTGGTCGATGATGTTGCTCATGCTCTCTTGCTCCTGTTCTAGCTCCCGGTCCCGTCACGGTCCCGGATGAATTCGTCGAGCAGGTCCTGCTCGTCATTGCTCAGGCCCCGCCTGTGCAACAGGTCGGGGCGCCGCTGCCAGGTCCGGCCCAGGGCTTGGCGCCGCCGCCAGCGGGCTATGGCGGCGTGGTCGCCGCTGAGCAGCACCGGCGGGACCCGCATGTCCCAGATCTCCTCGGGCCTGGTGTAGTGCGGGCAGTCCAACAGCCCGTCCATGTAGGAGTCCTCGCGGGCCGAGTCCTGGTGACCCAGGGCCCCCGGCAACAGCCGGATGACCGCGTCCATGACCACCATGGCGGGCAACTCCCCGCCGCTCAGCACGTAATCGCCGATGGACCACTCCTCGTCCACCAGTCGCTCCACCAGGCGCTCGTCGATCCCCTCGTAGCGCCCGGCGATCAGTATCCAGCCGGTACCCGCGGCTATGGCCCCCATGGCCGTCTGGTCCAGGGTCCGACCCTGGGGGGACAGGTAGGCCACCGGGCTGCCTGGGGCCGCGGCCCGGGCGGCGGCTATGGCCGCGCTCAGGGGCTCGACCTTCATCACCATCCCGGGACCGCCGCCGTAGGGCCGGTCGTCCACGGTGCGGTGGACATCCTGGGTGAAGTCCCGCGGGTTCCACAGGTGCAGGCTGGCGATGCCCCGCTCCAGGGCCCGTGCCGTAACCCCCTGCGCATCCAGGGCCCGAAAGGCCTCGGGGAAGAGGGTGATCACGTCGAAGCGCATGGAACCAACTCACCAAGGGGCCCGCCAAGGGGCCTGCCAAGGGTCGCGAATCAGAACTCCGGGTCCCAGTCCACCAGGACCCGGCCTTGGGCGAAGTCCACATCCTTGATCACGTCGCCCCAGACGAAGGGGAGCAGCCGCTCGCGCTCACCCCGCACGCAGATCACGTCGTTCGCCCCGGTGGCGAAGAGGTGGTCTACCCGGCCCAGGGGCAAGCCCGCGACGGTCTCCACCGCCAGGCCCTCCAGATCGAACCAGTAGAACTCGTCCGGCCGCGGCGGCGGCAACTGGTCGCGCGGGATCGAGATCTCCGCGCCTACCAGGGCGGCGGCCTGATCGCGGTCATCGCAACCCGCCAGCCGCACCACCAGGCCCTTGCCGTGACGCTTGCCCTCCGCCAGATCGACCACCTTGTCGCCGGGGCCCAGGTGCCAGGGGCGGTAACGCAGGATGTTCTCGATGGGGTCCGTGTCGGAATGGACATGCAGCCAGCCGCGCACCCCGTAGACCCCGGCGATACGCCCGAGCCCAACCATGCGCGGCCGGGTCTGGCTCTGAGTCTGGGTCGGGTCGCTCATGTCGCTGTCCGTACCGCCGTTCCCTGCTCTGGCTGGGGCGCTGGCTGGGGCGGTGGGTAGGGCGGCCGATTTGGCCGCACCGGGCTCCGGGCCCCGGGGCCTCGGATCCAGGGCTGGGGCGATCAGGCGGCCGGACGCGGCGCGGTCGCCAGCAACTGGGCGACCCGGTCGGTGGGCTGGGCGCCCAGGCCGATCCAATGCTCGGCGCGGGCCAGGTCGACGCGGACCTTCTCCTCACCACCTACGGCGGAGGGGTTATAGAAGCCGATGCGCTCGATATAGCGGCCGTCGCGCTTGGCGCGGATGTCGGCCACGACGATCTGGTAGAAGGGGCGCTTCTTTGCGCCGCCACGGGTCAAACGGATCTTCACCATGTTGTTCTGTACCTGGTCCGGGCGGGAGGGAGGGCAGCCGCAAACCCGGGCCGGCCCTCAAGTAAACGCGCAAATATACACGAATACGGGAGAATTGGAAGCTTGGGTGAGGCGCTACCAGCAGTTCCAAATTTGGGGGCCAGATCGGTGCCCGTGGGAGCGGCGCCTCGC
>DYRB01000007.1:0-5438 GCA_020718945.1 Lamprocystis purpurea
TGGCCAGGGATGGCCAGTATCCCAGGGGCGCAGGGAGCAGCCCCTGGGACTACCTGCTGCGTCCCTGGAGTCGCCGGCGCGACCGGGCGAGGCGCAGCGAGCCCGGTGCCACGCCGCTGCCCAGTCGCGGCGAGGCGCCGCTCCCACGGGCACCGATCTGGCATCCGAGTTCGGAATCGCTGGCCTCGGTCTCCCGGCTCCGGCAGGACTCGCCCCCGGGCTTTTTGTTAGCATGGTCCGCCCCAGCTCGACACCCCCCGCGCCCCACAGGTCAGACCCCATGTTCGGATTCGGCAAGAAGCGACCGGAGACACCGGCGGCAGCGGCGCCCGACGCCGCCCCTGCGCCCCAGCGCGGCCTGTTCGTGCGCCTGAAAGACGGCCTGGCCCGGACCCGCGGCCAGCTCGGGGCCGGGCTCACCGGCCTGCTCGGCGGCGGCCGGCGGGTGGACGAGGCGGTCTTCGAGGAACTGGAGACCCTGCTGCTGACCGCGGACCTAGGCATAGACGCGACCACCCGGGTCATGACCCAACTGCGTGCCACCGTGCGGCGCGCCGGCCTCGCCACCCAGGACGACCTGATCGCGGCCCTGAAGGCGGAACTGCGCGACATCCTGGCCCCCTGCCAGGCCCAGGTGCGTGAGCCGGCCCCGGGGCGGCCCCAGGTGATCCTGATGGTGGGGGTCAATGGGGCGGGCAAGACCACCACCATCGGCAAGCTGGCCCGGCGCCTCCAGGACCAGGGCAACAGCGTGATGCTGGCGGCCGGCGACACCTTCCGCGCCGCGGCGGTGGAGCAGCTCCAGACCTGGGGGGAGCGCAACGGGGTCCCGGTGATCGCCCAGCGCTCCGGGGCGGACTCCGCCTCGGTGATCTTCGATGCCCTGCAAGCGGCCACCGCCCGGGGCCTGGACGTGCTCATCGCCGACACCGCCGGGCGCCTGCACACCAAGTCCAACCTGATGGACGAACTGGCCAAGATCGCCCGGGTGCTGAAGAAGCTCGACCCCGATGCGCCCCACGAGGTGATGCTGGTGCTGGATGCCACCACAGGCCAGAACGCCCTCAACCAGGCGGTGCAGTTCCACCAGTCGGTGGGGGTCACGGGCCTGGTCCTGACCAAGCTCGACGGGACCGCCAAGGGGGGCATCCTGTTCGCCATCGCCGAGCGGCTCAAGCTCCCCATCCGGTTCATCGGGGTCGGAGAGGCCATCGAGGACCTGAGGCCCTTCGATGCCGAGGAGTTCGTCGAGGCCCTGTTCGCGGCCTAAATGATCCGCTTCGATCACGTCACCAAGCGCTACCCGGAGCGCGGCGAGGCCCTGGCCGACCTGAGCTTCGAACTGGAGTCCGGGGAGATGGCCTTCCTCACCGGGCGCTCCGGGGCGGGCAAGAGCACCCTGCTCAAGCTGGTCGGGCTGCTGGAGCGCCCCACCCGGGGCAAGGTGACGGTCAACGGGCGCGACCTGGGCGGCCTGTCCCAGCGCCAGATCCCCTACTATCGGCGGGAGCTGGGCATCATCTTCCAGGACCACCACCTGCTGCCGGACCGCAGCGTCTTCGATAACGTGGCCCTGCCGCTCCTGGTCTCGCACATGGGCCGGGCGGAGATGGCCCGGCGGGTGCGCGCCGCCCTGGACCAGGTGGGGCTGCTGGACAAGGAGCGGGTCCTGCCCACCGCCCTGTCCGGCGGCGAGCAACAGCGGGTGGGCATAGCCAGGGCGGTGGTGGGACGGCCCTCGGTGCTGCTCGCCGACGAGCCTACCGGCAACCTGGACCCGGACCTGGCCCGGGAGATCATGCAGACCTTTCGCCGCTTCCATCAGGCGGGTGTGACCCTGTTGATCGCCACCCACGATGTCGCCCTGATCACCGCCATGCCCTACCGCACCCTGACCCTGGACGGCGGCCGGCTGCTCATCGACTCGGGGATCTGGTAGCCCATGGCCAGGCGCCGCGGCCATCCCCTGCGCAGCCCCTGGGCGGCCGTCCGGGTCTGGCTCAGCCACCACGGGCGCAGCCTCCTGGTCAGCCTGGGCGACCTGGCCCGGGCGCCCCTGGCCAGCCTGATGACCGTGGCCGTGGTCGGCATCTCCCTGACCCTGCCCGCCACCCTGCACCTGGCCACTCGCAACCTCGCGGCCCTGGCCCAGGGCTGGCAGGAGAGCGCGGCCATTTCCCTGTTCCTCAGCCCCGGTCTGGCCGAGCCCGAGACCCAGGCCCTGGCCGAGGGCCTGGCGCGGCGCCCGGAACTGGCCCAGGTGCGCATCATCACCCCGGCGGAGGGGCTGGCGGAACTGCGGGAGTACAGCGGCCTGGGCGGGGCCCTGGACCTGCTCCCGGACAACCCGCTGCCGACGGTCCTGGCCCTGGACCCGGCCGCGGCGGTGGCGGCAGACCCGACGGCCCTGACCGCCCTGCGCGACACCCTGGCCAAGCTGCCCGGGGTGGACCAGGCCCGCCTGGACACCGCCTGGGTGCGGCGGCTGCACGCCCTGCTCGGCCTGGGGGGCGACGCCGCCCTGCTGCTCGCCGCCCTGCTCGCCCTGGCGGTACTGTTCGCGGTGGGTAACACGCTTCGCCTGGAGGTGGCCAGGCGGCGCCAGGAGATCGAGCTGATGGCCATAGTCGGCGCCACCCAGGCCTTCGTGCGCCGCCCCTTCCTCTACGCCGGGGCCTGGTACGGGCTCTTCGGCGGGGTCCTCGCCGCCCTGCTTGCGACCCTGGCCCTGGTCTGGCTACAGGCCCCGGTGGGGCGCCTGGCGGCCCTCTATGGCACCGAATTCCCCCTCCAGGGCCTCGACGGCCGAACCCTGGGCGCCCTGCTGATGGGCGGTCCACTGCTGGGCCTCGCCGGGGCCTGGCTGGCGGTCGGCCGCCACCTGGCCGCCTGCGCCCCGCGCTGAGCCCGTCACACCATTCACACCTGCACTGATCCATTCGGCGCAAGCGCGCGTAACACCCCATGAGCGCGGATCAGCCCGGCTAGGAGCCTGTCGGACTTAGGGGGATCGACGCGAGGGAGTGGGAGAGCGAGTCCATTTCTTTCCGGATTTGAGGCGCATAGTGGGCTCTATGTAACGAGAATCCGGGGAGGAAGGGGCCGGTGTCCCGGTTCCGCAGCCGATTCATCCTAAGTCCGACAGGCTCCTAGGCAGCCCCGGCGGGCACTGGCCGGAACTAAACCGGGCCAGTCCCATCGAAGCACCGGACAAAGGCTTGGCAAACCTGGGTGATAGTGCTAGCATTTTCCCACGAATTTACTGCGAAATAGGTGACCGACCATGACCAGAGACATCTCCGTCTTGCCCACCGGCAGCATCGACGCCTACATCACCGCCGCCTACCAGATCCCGGTCCTCACCCCCGAGGAAGAGCAGGAGCTGTCCCTGCGCCTGCGTGACCATGGCGACATGGAGGCGGCACGGCGCATGGTCCTGTCCCACCTGCGCTTCGTCATCCGCATCGCCCGGGGCTACCTGGGCTACGGCCTGCCCCTGCCGGACCTGATCCAGGAGGGCACCGTCGGCCTGATGAAGGCGGTGCGCCGCTTCGAGCCGGATGTGGGGGTGCGCCTGGTCTCCTTCGCCGTGCACTGGATCCGCGCCGAGATCCACGAGTACATCCTGCGCAACTGGCGCATCGTCAAGGTCGCCACCACCAAGGCCCAGCGCAAGCTCTTCTTCAACCTGCGCAGCGCCAAGAAGCGCCTGGGCTGGTTCACCTACGACGAGGTCCAGGCGGTGGCCGCGGACCTGGGGGTCAAACCGGAAACCGTGCTCCAGATGGAGTCACGCCTGGCCAACCAGGACATGGCCTTCGACGGCAGCGAAGGCGACGAGGAGGACGGCCCCGCCGCCCCCAGCAGCTACCTGCCCGACATGCGCATGGAGCCCGCCAGTTGCCTGGAGCGCGAGGACACCGAGAAAGACGAGCGCGAGCGCCTCTACGCCGCCCTGTCGGGCCTGGACGAGCGCAGCAAGACCATATTGCGTGCCCGCTGGCTGAGCGAGAAGAAGCAGACCCTGCACGAACTGGCCGAGCAGTTCGGCGTATCGGCCGAGCGCATCCGCCAGATCGAGAAGAACGCCATGAACAAGATGCGGGTGCAACTCGAGACCTGATCCACCGCACCTGAAGCCCCACCAAACCGGCCTCTGGCCGGTTTTTTTTGCCTGCCGGGACCGGCTGGCGCCCTTCAACCATACCTGCGCATGGCCCACTGGCGCAGGGCAAAGGCCAGGGCGTTCAGGGCGATGACGAGCGTGATCAGCACCAGCCCCAGGGCGATGGACAGCGGCAGGTCGCCCTTGGCGGTCTCCAGGGCTATGGCGGTGGTCATGACCCGGGTGAAGCCGTCGATATTGCCGCCGACGATCATCACCGCCCCCACCTCGGACATGGCCCGCCCCAGCCCGGCGAGCACGGCGATCACCAGGGTGAAGCGGCAGTCGTGGAGCAGGGTGGTCACCGATTGGCGGCGGTTGAAGCCGAAGGCGGTCAGCTCGGTGCGGTAGTCCCGCCAGGCGTCTTCCACGGTCTGGCGGGTCAGGGCGGCGATGAGTGGCGTCACCAGCAGGGTCTGGGCGACCACCATGGCGGTGGGCGAATAGAGCAGCCCTAGCCCCCCCAGGGGCCCGGAGCGGGACAGGGCGAGATAGACCACCACCCCCAGGACCACCGGCGGGACCCCCATCAGGCCGTTGAGCAGCACGGTGACGGCGGCACGGCCGGGGAAGTCCGCCACCGCGATCCAGGCCCCCAGGGGCAGCCCGAGCAGGGCCCCCAATGCGGTGGCCCCCAGGCTGACCTGAAAGGAGAGCCAGACGATGGCCAGGACCTCCGGGTCCAGGTGGGCCAGCAGGGCCAGCGCCTCGGCGAAGGTGGCGCCCATGGCCTCAGCCGCCGCCGCGGTGGGTGGCCAGGTCCAGATAGGCCAGCAGGCGCGCCCGGGCCTGGGCGTCGCCGGCCCTGAAGTGCAGCCGCACCCGGAGCGTCGGCAGGGACAGGCCGGCAATGACCAGGGCCGGGCCAGGCTCGGCGTCGATGTCCAGGGTCGCCCCGTCCCGGCTCACCCGATAGCCCAGGGGCCCGGATTGGACCGCGTCGGGGAAGGCGTAACGCAGGCCGCGGGCAAACTCCGCCGGGGTCGCCGAGACCTGCCGTTCCAGCAGTTCCAGGGGCCGCGCACCCGCATCCAAGGGGTCAGCCGCCCGCAATCGGCGGCCAGACCGCCAGTTGGTCACCTGGGGCCAGGCGCTGTGCATCCCGGGCCGCCGGGGGTATGTAGACCCCGTTGACCAGGACCAGATGGACCAGCCGCTCCGGGAGCTGGCAGCGGTTCAGGACCGTCTGGACCGAGTCCGCGGCATCAATATCCAGGTCCACCCGATTGTCCCGGGTCCCGGGCGGCAGGTAGTCCCCGAGGGTGGCAAACAG
>DYRB01000007.1:5538-17625 GCA_020718945.1 Lamprocystis purpurea
GCCTTGAGGACCCCCTTCCAGCCGCCGAGGGAGGTCTTGTTCTGGATCAGCCCACGCAGGATGCCCACATGCTGGGTCAGCCCGATGGCAGTCGCCCCGATCAGCACATCCCCCTGGAACTGGAGGCTCAGGTATCGGTAGTGGTCCTCGTCCACCAGTTCCACGCCGTCGGGGTCGTCGCCCCCCCACCACTGGCCGAAGGACGACGACACCAGCCCCAGGGTATCCAGGACATTGATGGCCAGGACCCCGGGCAGACGCACGTTCCCCCCGGCCATGTTCAGCGCCGCCACCCGGGCCTGGTCGGCGGCATTGGGCTGGATGGCGGAGACCAGATGGGCCCCGGTGAAGAGATCCGGGGCCTCGGCCACATCCCCGGCAGCGAAGATGCCCGGGACCGAGGTCTCCATGCGGTCGTTGACCAGGACCCCCTTTGCCACATGGACCGGGGTCGCCTCCAGGAAGCCGACGTTGGGGGTGACCCCGGCGGAGACGATGAGCAGGTCGGCCGCCAGTTTGGTCCCGGTGGTGAGGTGGACAGTCAGCGGCGCCTCACCTGTGCCTGGCTCGATACGGTCGATCCCGGCCCGGGTGATGACCTGGATGCCCTTGGACTCCACCCAGGTGCGGATCATGTTGCCGGCCTTCTGGGTCATCATGCGCGGGACCATGCGGTCGCCCATCTCCACCACGGTCAGGGCCACGCCCCGGGCCGCCAGGGCCTCCATGATGATGCAGCCGATGAACCCGGCCCCGAGCTGCACCACCCGGCTGCCCGGCTTGGCGTATTGGGCTATGGCCCGGGCGTCCGCCAGGGTCCAGCAGGTCAGGACCTCGGGCAGGTCGATACCGGGGATGGGCGGGCGCATCGGGTGCGACCCGGTGGCGATCAGGAGCCGGTCGTAGGTCTCGTGGCTGCCGTCGGCGAACAGGACGCTACGCTGGGCCGTATCCAGGGCCACGGCCCGGCCGCGGCGCTCGGTTATCCCCAGGCGCTCGTAATGGCCTGGCTCCTTGCGCAGGTAGGTCCCGGCCTCATCGATCTGGCCCTCCAGCAGGTAGGGGATGGCCATGCGGGAATAGGGGGGGGCGTCCTCGCTGCCGGTCAGGACCACTTGCGCGGCCGGATCGGCGCGCCTCAGGGTCTCGGCGGCCAGGACGCCGGCGGGGCCGTTGCCCAGGATCAGGTGTTTCATCGATAGACCTCGACGGCAGTCTCGCAGCTTTCGCGTGGACTGAGCGTAAATGGACAGGATTAACAGGACTATTCAGGATTGACAGGATGATAGCGGGCCGGTTCAGCCCATTGAAAATCCTGTTAATCCTGCGAAATCCTGTTAATCCTGTCGAATTACAGGCTTTCGGCACGGCGGCCGGATGTGTTCTCAGGGCCGTGGCTTGGCGGTCTGAGGCACGGTCTCGCCTGGCGTGCCAGACCCCCGGCGAGACGCCGGGGGACCCAGTGCCGGCCGGAGGCCGGCGCTCCCAGGAGACGCTCCCGGCGGTCAGAGCCCGAGGCGTTCGAGGGTATCGGCCCTGGGCACACCCTCGGTGTCCCAGCCGCGCAGTTCGTAGTACTCCGGCAGCATCACATCCAGGCCGTTGACCAGTCCCTTGGCGGGACCGGTCTTGGCCGGCTCGGTCTTGAGCCGGGGCGGCAGGTCGTCGTCCTTCTTGGTCAGGCCGGCGGCCAAGTTGAACTGCTTCTCCATATTCCAAATCCGCTCGCCCACCAGATTCAGGTTATCCAGTGACCAATCGCCCTCGCAGGCCGCCTGGATCTGGGGCTGGATGTCCGCCAGGCCCCAGGCGAAGCTGGTGAAGATGCAGATCCCGGCGGCGTCGAAGACGCTGGTGGCGTCTTGGAAGGCCTTGACCAGACCCGCCTTACCCTCGGTGACCAGGGGATCGGTCTTGAACGGGATACCCAGGACCTCGGAGGCGACGGTGTAGCCGCGTAGGTGGCAGGCCCCGCGGTTGGCGGTGGCGTAGGCCAGGCCCATGCCCTGGATGGCGCGGGAGTCATAGGCCGGGAACTCCTGGCCCTTGACGGTCATGGACAGCTCCGGGTGGCCATATTTGGCGCACAGGCGCTTGGACCCCTGGCCCAGTTCCTTGCCAAACCCCTCGCCCTTGGCGGTCATTTCCGCCAGGGTGACCAGGGCCTGGGCCGAGCCGAAGGGGGCCTCGATCCCGATCTGTTCGGCGGTTAGCACGCCCAGGTCGTACAGCTCCATGGCCGCGCCCAGGGTGGCCCCGAAGGAGATGGGGTCCATACCCACCTCGTTGCAAAGCAGGTTGGCGTATTGCAGGGCCTCCAGGTCCCCTACCCCATTGGCCGCGCCCAGGGCCCAGGCCGCCTCGTACTCCAGGCCGCCCGAGGCGCCCCAGTACTCGGGCTTGTTGACCACCGAGAAGTGGGTCTCGTCGATCCGGGAAATGCGCCCGCAGGCGATGGTGCAGCCAAAACAGGCGGCGTTGGTGACCAGATGGGTCTTGCCGTCGGAGGCGCGGGTCTCGTGCATGGCCTCCCCGGAGATGCGTCCGGCGGACTCGAACTGGACATCGCGGTGATTGCGCGTCGGCAGCGCGCCCATCTCGTTGATGACGTTCATCAAGACCTGGGTGCCGAACTTGGGCAGGCCCTGCCCGGTGACAGCGTTGTCGGCGAGGATCTGCTTCTTCTCCGCCGTGACCTTGAGGAACTCCGGGAAGTCGCGGATGCCCGCCAGGCCCTTGGTGCCGCGGATGGCCACCGCCTTGAGGCTCTTGGAACCCATCACGGTGCCGACCCCGGAGCGCCCCGCGGCGCGGTGCAGGTCATTGACCACGCAGGCGTAGAGGACGCCGTTCTCGCCGGCCTGGCCGATGGAGGAGACGCGGATCTGGGGGTCCTGATGGGCCGCCTTGATGGCCTCCTCGGTGTGCCAGGTGCTCTTGCCCCACAGGTGGGCGGCGTCGCGCAACTCCGCGGTGTCGTTTTCCAGATAGAGATAGACCGGCTTCGGCGAGCGGCCCTGGAAGATGATCATGTCCCAGCCGGCAAACTTCATCTCGGCGCCGAAGAAGCCGCCGGAGTTGGAGCAGGCGATGGCCCCGGTGAGCGGGCCCTTGGTCACCACCGTATAGCGACCGCCGGTGGAGGCCATGGTCCCGGTGAGCGGCCCGGTGGACATGATGAGCTTGTTGTCCGGGGACAGGGGATCGACCTTGGGATCGACCTCTTCCACCAGGTACTTGCTGGCCAGGCCCCGAGAGCCGAGGTACTCGAAGGCCCAGTCCATGTTGAGGGGTTCCGGGGTACAGGTGCCGGCGGTGAGGTCCACGCGCAGAATCTTTCTGGTCCAAGACATGTCGATTGCCTCCTCAGAGTGCCGCGGCGTTGGCGCGTTGGGCCCAGGCGCGCATGCGGTCGAGCCCGGTCCAGTCTGCGTCCACATAGGTGATGGCCGCGGTGGGACAGGCCTTGACGCAGGCGGGGTCGCCGTCGCACAGGTCGCACTTCTGCACCTTGCCGACGTCGCTCATGTAATTGATGGTGCCGAAGGGACAGGCGATGGTGCACACCTTGCAGCCGACGCAGGTCGCCTCCAGGACCATCTTGGCCCCGGTGAGGGCGTCCAATTTGATGGCGTCCACCGGACAGGCGTGCATGCACCAGGCGTCGCTGCACTGGGTGCAGGTATAGGGCACCTTGCGCCCCTCGTGCTCAAAGCTGAAGACCTTGATGCGGGACTTGGACGGATTGATGGCCCCGGTGTGGGTGTAAGAACAAGCCATCTCGCATTGGAGACAGCCCGTGCACTTGACCGGGTCTATGGAGAGCGACTTCTGCATGGAACCCCCTGGTGGTGTGGGAAATCGGCGACCGCTCCGGCCGGCCTTAATATTGACCGTGGGACTGGGCTAGTATTGTGCACTTCGGCGGTGCACGCCAGGGGGTAGCAACCCTGTTGCGCGCGCCGCTGGCACCCCCACTTCCGCCGTTGGTCCCCCGCCCAGGACGCCGATGTTCAGCCTTTCGACCCACAGCGCCATCGACGAGATCCCGGCGGCGGACTGGAACCGCCTGGCGGGCCCGGATGCGCCCTTCCTGCGCCATGAGTTCCTCGCCGCCCAGGAGCGCCATGGCTGCGTCGGCCCGACCCTGGGGTGGGTCCCCCAACACCTGGCCCTGCGCGACCCGGCGGGAGCGCTGGTGGCGGTGGCCCCCTGCTACCTCAAGTCCAATTCCTACGGCGAGTTCGTCTTCGACTGGGCCTGGGCGGACGCCTATGCCCGGGCCGGGCGGCGCTATTACCCCAAGCTGGTGGTCGCCTCCCCCTACACCCCGGCCACCGGCGGGCGCATCCTCACCGGCGACACCCCAAGGCGGGCCGAGTATGCCGCCGCCCTGATCCGCGGCGCCTCCCAGGTGGCCGAGGGGCTCGGGGTCTCGTCCCTGCACTGGCTGTTCACCTCCGAGGAAGAGACCGACTGGGCCGTTGGGCAGGGCCTGATGCGCCGCCTGGGCTGCCAGTTCCACTGGCACAACGCCGGCTACGGCAGCTTCGATGACCTGCTCGGGGCCTTCTCCGCCGCCAAGCGCAAGGGCGTCAGGCGCGAACGCCGCCGGGTGGCCGAGGCCGGGATCGGCTTCCGGCAACTGTGCGGCGGCGAGGTGAGCCCAGCGGAGTGGGCCCTGTTCCACCGGCTCTATTGCGACACCTTCGACAAGCGCGGCGGTATCCCCACCCTGTCCCTGGGCTTCTTCCAGGAGATCGCCCGGACCCTGGGCGAGCAGGTGCTCCTGGTGCTCGCCTACCAGGGCAGCGAGCCCATAGCCGCGGCCTTCAACCTGGTCGGCAGCCGCAGCCTCTACGGTCGCCACTGGGGTTGTGTGGCGGACTACCACAGCCTGCATTTCGAAGCCTGTTATTATCAGGGCCTTGAATTCTGTATCGCCCGGGGCCTGGAGCGCTTCGAGCCCGGGGCCCAGGGCGAACACAAGATCAGCCGCGGCTTCCTGCCGACCCCCACTTGGTCGGCCCACTGGATCGCAGATCCGGGCTTTCGCCGCGGCATAGAGCACTTTCTGAAGCTGGAGACCGAGGGCATGACGGACTATTTGGCAGAGATGCGGACCCACAGCCCCTACCGGGCCGATGCGCAACCTGGCACCACATCGGGCGCCAAATCGGGCGGCGCGAGGACCAGCGGGGACTGATCCGGTGCTCTTCCTCCTCGACCCGGCCAATCCCAAGGCCCCCTTCCCGGGGGTCCACCTGGCCGAGACCGACCCCAACGGCCTGCTTGCCGTGGGCGGCGACCTGCACCCCGAACGCCTGATCAATGCCTACCGCCACGGCATCTTCCCCTGGTTCAGCCCCGGCGACCCCATCCTGTGGTGGTCCCCGGACCCGCGCACCCTGCTCTACCCGGAGCGGGTGCGCGTCTCGCGCAGCCTGCGCAAGGCCCTGCGTCGGCGCCGGCTTGGCGTGACCATGGACCGCGCCTTCGATGCCGTCATCCGCGCCTGCTCCGGGCCCCGCCGGGACGGGGCCGGGACCTGGCTGGTCCCGGACATGATCGCCGCCTATGCCGCCCTGCACCGCCGTGGCCTGGCCCACTCGGTGGAGGTGTGGCAGGACGACACCCTGGTGGGTGGGCTCTACGGGGTGGGCATCGGGCGCGTGTTCTACGGCGAGTCCATGTTCTCCCGGGTGGACGACGCCTCCAAGGTGGCCCTGGTGCACCTCAGTCGGCGCCTGGCGGACTGGGGCTACGCCGTCATCGACTGCCAGGTGATCTCCGACCACCTGGTGAGCATGGGGGCCGAGGAGGTGCCGCGGGACAGCTTCACCGCACTGTTGCGCCAGTGGTGCCCGGTGCCGGGGCGAGACGGGAGTTGGGACGACGGGGCCCTGAGCTTCCCGGCGGACCGGCCGGACCCAGCCGCGAGCGCGGTCGAGGCGGGGGATGGGGAAGCTCAGGACCTGAGCGAGGCCCTGTCGTGAACCGCAATCCCGGCAGCCAGGGCCGCCCCATAGCGCTGTATCTCACCGCGGAGCACCCCTGCTCCTACCTGCCGGGGCTCCCGGCCCGCACCCTGTTTGTCGATCCCCTGGCGCGCATCGAGGCCCCGACCTTCCAGTCCCTGCTGGAACAGGGCTTCCGGCGCAGCGGCAGCCACATCTATCGCCCCGCCTGTCGCGGCTGCGGGGCCTGCGTGTCGCTCCGCGTGCCGGTCCGGGCCTTCGAGCCGGACCGCTCGCAGCGACGCAACTTTCGTTTCAACGCCGCCGAGGTGACGGTGACCGATCACCCGCCGAGTTTCGAGCCGGAGCACTTCGCCCTCTACCAGCGCTACCTCCAGGCCCGCCACCCGGAGGGGTCCATGGCAGAAGGCACGGCGGAGAACTATCGCGACTTTCTCATCGACCCCTGGGGCGGGGACACCCGCCTGCTGGAATTCCGCCTGGGCGAGCGGCTCATGGCGGTGGCAGTCACCGACCTGACCCCGGGCGGGCTCTCGGCGGTCTACACCTTCTTCGACCCGGACCTGTCCCGCCGCGCCCCCGGGACCTTCGCCATCCTCTGCCAGATCGAGGCGGCCCGCGGCCTGGGGCTGCCCTACCTGTACCTCGGCTACTGGATCGAGGCCTGCGGCAAGATGAACTACAAGGCCCGCTTTCGCACCCTGGAGGCCTGGAACGGCCGGACCTGGGAGCGCTTCGGCCCGGGGCAGCCCATCCGCCTGGTCCCGGGCGAAGCGGCCTAGCCGCCGAACCCATCCGCCAGGGACAGTTCGGCAACCGGCCCGGCGGCCAGGACCACCCGGTTGCGGCCCAGGTGCTTAGCCCGGTACAGGGCATGATCGGCACGGCTGATGAGCGCCTCGGCCCCATCGCAGGGGCCGTGGCGGGCCACCGCCACCCCCAGGCTAGCGGTCAGGGTCCGCTCCCCCAGGCCCTCCGGGGACAGGGCCGCGATGGCCAGGCGCAGGGCCTCGGCCCGCTCCCCGACCGCCGCCTCGTCGGTCCCCTTCAGGACCGCCACGAACTCCTCGCCCCCATAGCGCCCGAGCAGGTCCTCAGGCCCGATGTGCCGGGACAAGACCTCCGCGATAGCCACCAGCACCCGGTCCCCAGTCAGATGCCCGAAGCGGTCGTTGATCTGCTTGAAGTGGTCTATGTCCAGCATGATCACCGTCACCGGGCGCCCCGCCCCCGTCGCCAACAGGGCGTCTAGACGTTCCAGGGCAGTGCGGTGGTTGAGCAGACCGGTCAGGCTGTCGCGGCGCGCCAAGTCCACCAACCGGGCATTGGTCGCCTCCAGGGCCCGGGTGCGATCGAGCACCCGACGCTCCAGATCCTCGTTCAACTGGCGCAGATAGCGATTCGCCGAGCCCACCGCGGCCTCCTTCTGTTCGCGCAGCGACCGCACCCGGTCGAGCAGGGCCAGGGCCAGGACCCAGACCTCCAGCACCGAGCCGATCTGCATGGCGTAAGTGGTGTAAAAGGCACTGGGCAGGACCCCGGCCAGGGTCAGCCCGGTGACCGAGCCACCGGACAGGAACAGCCCCCAGGCGATCAGAAAGTACCGGGCCGTGCGCAGCCCCAGGCGCAGGGCAAAGATCGAGGCGGCCAGGATCAGGGGCAGCAGGAAGGTACCCACCAGGGACGCCAGAGGTATGGCCAGGTGGAGCGGGCCCAGGGCCCCCAGGGCAACCACCAGGGCCGAGAGCCCGAGAAAGACCCGAAACCCCAGACGCAGGCCGCGGGAGTGGGGCCAAAAGCCCAGGAAGCGGATGGTCAGCAGCATCATGAATATCATGGTGGTGCCGGTCAGCAGCGGCGGCATGCGGCTCGCCAGCAGGCCCCCGCCCGGCCACAGGACCTGGGTGGCGAAGCCGTTCAGCGAGAACTGGAGCAGGGCATAGCTCGCCAGATACAGGGCGTAGACCAGAAAATTGATGTCCCGGGAATAGATGAACATGGCGCAGGCGAGGAAGCCCAGGGACAGGAAGGCCCCGTAGTAGACCCCGAAGCCGAGATAGCGCCCGGACAGGTGCCCGCTCTGGGTCTTGGCATCGCGCAGGACCAGGGGGAACTGGAGCGAGCCCGAGGTCTGGAGCCGCAGCACCCCGGTCAGCACCCCCTGTCCCGGCAGGTCGATGGGGAAGGTCGGATTGGCGAAGCGCAGCGGCCGGGCGTCGAAGGGCAAGGTGTCGCCGGCCTCGTAGGTGCGGCTGTGCCCGTCCGGGTAGAACAGGGTCAGGGAGACCTGATCCAGAAGCGGATAGGCGATCTCCAGGAGCACCCGCCGCGGCCCGTCGGGGGCCGATTGCAAGCGGATACGCACCCACAGGGGCTCGGCCCGGAAGCCCAGGCTGTTGTCCCCGCGCACATTGGGGACGAACCCCGGGTGGTCCCGGGCCTGCCCCGGGGTCAGGCCCGCGCCCCCCTCGGGCAGGATCTCCACCAGGGGCTGGAGGTTCAGCCGGCCAAACCCGGGACCGACCTCCACCGGCGTCACCGCCTGGGCCAGGCCGCACACCACAAGCAGCAAGGCCCCGGCCAGGCCGAGGGCAGGCCGGGTCAGCCGTCGCAGGCACATAGCGCTCGGGGGCCAGGGGTTGGGCACGAGAATCCTCGCATTGGGCGGGGCGCCATGATGCCCCCAAGCGGTGACGGGGGTCCAGCGGGGGGACCACCACGCCGCCCCACAGCGCCCCCCAGGGAGGACGGCAGAGGAATCGCTTACCCGGTAACAAAAAAATGGCACCGGTAATGAGCCGCTGCCGAATTGGGGAGGAAGAACTAAGCGACGGTTCAAGAACAAGCGATACGTTCTGGACCGGGGGACGGGCCTCTGGCCCGTCTGGCGGGCGGGACGCCCGCCCCCCAGATGTCTCAGTTGTTTCTGAACTGTTCCTAAGGGTCCCGGCGTCCCCCAGCGTGCTGTGGTGGGTAACGTGGGACTGGGCCCGATTGGCCGCGGCGACCTCATCCGGACTAGCCCCCAGGGTGCACAGCGCCACCGGCAGGCAGCGCATGCAGGCCCCGTTGCCGGCGTCGTAGGTGTTGGGAAGGACTGCCACCTCGCCGGTCTGGCGGTAGCGGGCGATGCCGCGGCGCACCGTATGGCCTATGTCCACCGGTTTGCCGCGCATCCAGGCGCTGAAGGCCTCGGCCACCGCCTGGGGCTCGACCTTGCCCTGGGCGAGGATGGAGCGACCCAGGGCCAGGCTCATCTCGGTGTCATCTGTGACCTGGCCCTTACGCAACCTGAGCCAGCCACCGCCCAGGATGTTGCGGTGGACCCCGTGGTGCTCGCGAATCTCCGCCGGGGTCATGAACTCCAGGGTCGCGCCCTACGCATCCCCCACCGCCAGGCCCAGGTAGGCGCCCACTGCGCGCTCGGCCTGGGAGAGTTGCTTGTACAGAAAGCGCTTCCACTTCATGTCCTTGACGTTGTGGGCGGCGAGTGTCGGGAAGTTGCGGCGCATCAGCGCGGTCAGCTCGCCCCGGGCCGGCAGACCCAGGTCCTGCCACAGATGGTCGGAGGCCATGCAGCCGGCGGCCACGACCTGGGCCATCCACACCTCCGAGGGGTCATCCCCGGCCCTGTGCATAACCATGAGGCGGACCAATTCCTCGCGCTCGTCTGCGCGCAGGTCCGACTCAGGGCCTTCGGCAGGGTCAGGGCCCCCCGCGAGCGACTCGGCCGCCGCCCCGGGGAAGAGGTGCCCGATCAGGCAGTGGAAGGCGGCGGGCTGGGGCCCGAGCCCGGGCGGCAGGGCGCCGCCCCCGGTGCAACGGGTGGCGATCATCCGGGCAAAGGCCCGGGCGTTGCCCGCCCCCGTGGAGCGGGCCATGAGGTCGGCGTAGATGACCTCCGCCGGGTCCCGCTGGACTCTGGCCGCCGCCGGCATCCTCAGTACTCCACCAGTATGTCCTCGTCGCGCACTATCATCTGGCAGGCCAGACGCCACTGGCTCGGCAGGTCGTCCACCGCCATCTGCTCGATCTCCGCCTTGGTGATCTTGCCCTGCTCGCGCAGGACCGTCTTCTCCTTCTCGGTGAGCGGACCGCCCATACGCTGATGCTTGTTGTCCACGCTCGACACCCGCACCACGCAGTGGCCGCATTCGCCGTCCTGGCAGTCGTGGTGGACGGGGACCTTGTGCTCCTTGGCGAGCTTGAGCAGGGTCTCGGTGTCGCTCCCGGCCACGGCATAGACGGTCTTGTCCTTGTACTCGGGGCTGGAAAAGGTCACGAGTGCCATTGATTGTCTCCGATTCGTGAGGGTTGGATGTTGGGGTCAGGCCGGCTTCACACGGCAGTCGCCGAGGATCTGGGCCTGACAGGCGAGGCGGTCGTGGCGGTTGGCCATGTTCTCGCGCAGGACCTTTTCCTCCAGCACCGAGGGCTCGGTCAGGTTGTTCCAGCCCTCGACCACATGCATCATGCAGGTCCCGCAGTCGCCCTCCCGGCAGCCGTAGATGATGCTGGCCCCGATCTTCTCGGAGACCTCGATGACGCGGGTCCCGGCCGGGACATTGACGGTCTGGTGTATGTCTTCAAACGTGATTTTTGCCTTGGGCATGTTGCGATCTCCGATTGTGTTGGGTGGATGAACCCCTCGACCCCTCTTGGCGATGGCCCCGGGTCTCCGGTCAGGCCAGGTCGGCCAGGTCGATGACCCGCGCCTCTTGTTTGCCCACCAGGGCCTCGGCAATCTGGCAATGGCGTGTGCAGGAAGCGCAAGCGTCGCCCGCCCAGGTCCACCTCGTCCCCGGTCCCCACCGTGGTGTACTCCAGGGCCCCATCCGCGGGCTTGAGCAGGGCCTTGAGCATGGAGTTGGCCCGGGTGGAGATGTACAGGGTCGCCTGGGGGCCCGACGCATCAGCTCCGGCAGGGCCCCGCTGTGGTCGGGCTCCAGGTGGTTGAGGACTATGGCCTTGATCTCGTCGTAACGGGCCACCGGATCCAGGCGGGTGAAGAACTCGTCGGCGAATTCGGCCTTGACCGTGTCCATGATCGCCACGCCGGTCTCGCCGCGGACCAGGAAGGCGTTATAGGTGGTCCCGTTCGCCGTCTTGAGGATGATGTCGAAGGTGCGCAGCGTCGGGTCCAGGGCCCCGATCCAGTGCACCCCGGGCGCGACCTCCACCGCATCCCGATGGGCAGAGACGTCCAGCGCTGCGCTCATGCCGGGACCCCCGGCGGCGGGCAACCGATGGGGCCAGGCCGCGGTTGGCGTGCGTTCGTGACGCAGCCCGGCTTCTCGCAAAAGACCACCGTGGTCACCGGCCTGTCCCCTCAGCGGGCCTGTATCTCGGCCATGGCCGCGGCCATCAGGGCCGGGGGTATGCCGGTCAGAGACCCGGGCGGGTTGGCCGGTATACCCAGACCGTCGAGAATGACCCCTTCGATGGGGCATATGCTGGCGCACTGAGGATCGGCGAAGTCGCCCTCGCACTCGGTGCACTTCTGGGCATCGAGCAGGAAGTGGGGCCTGGCCTCATAAATGGCCTGGCTGGGGCACAGGGGCGCACAGGCCCAACAATTGACGCAGCCTTCGATGATCTGGAATGCCATAGGACAGAACCTCTAGGTTGGCGGCGGCAAGGTCCGCACAGCGGACCCTACGGGGTAGGGTCCGCTGTGCGGACCGTCTACGGGGGGAGCGTCCGCTGTGCGGACCGTCCAATCAGGCACGCATCCGCAGCGGAGCGGCGGCCGGCTTGTCCAGGCGCCCGTCCTTGGCCATCTCCCGGTAGACGGCGGCAATGGCGTCTTCGATGGGCTCCAGGGCGTGCTCGCCGTTCGGCGCTATGCCGGCCGCCTCCAGCAGCCCCCAGGGCTCGTAGCCGATCTGGGAGCACAGCACCGCCTCGCAACCCGCAAGCGTCCGGATGGTCTTGGCCAGGGCGGTGTCCGCCTCCCCGCGGGTGTCCCCGCCGGAGCAATAGAGGTCCACCTTGCGATGGCCGATGAAGCGCAGGTCCTGGGTGCTGGCATCCTAGATCAGGAACTCCTTGGCGTGGCCGAAGTGCTGGTTGAGGACCCCTCCGCCCGTGGTGGCCACGGCCATCAGTA
>DYRB01000336.1 GCA_020718945.1 Lamprocystis purpurea
CGGCACCGTATCGGCACTCCCAAGGCCCGCCTCGTGCGGGCCTTTTCGTCTGTGGCCCGCATTTCGATTAGACTTCTGCCCTTCGTGGATTTGCGGCTGAATGACCCTTTCCAGCACAGCCCGACCCCCCACTGCCCATAACCCTGTCGCGGAGGGCGCAACATGCACCACAGGCCCAAAGACTCGACCCAGGTCCAGCGGCGCTGGGCCCGGGCCCTGCTCGTCCTGATGGGCCTGGCCCTGGCCTGGCTCGGCCCCCAGGCCAGGGCCGAGGACGTCGCCATCACCCTCCCCTCGGGGATCATGGCCAAGGCGCGGCTCCAACGGGGCGCCCCGGACAGACCGGCGGTCCTGATCCTCCACGGTTTCCTCCAGACCTACGAGTTCCCGATGGTACGCCGCCTGGCCGATGCCCTGGCCGAGGACGGCTATACGGTGCTCACCCCGAACCTGTCCCTGGATATAGACCGGCGCAGCCAGAGCCTGGCCTGCGAGGCCATCCACACCCACACCCTGGAGGGCGAGACCGCCGAGCTCTGGGCCTGGATCGACTGGCTCGCCGGCCAGACCCAGGCCCCCATCCTCGTGATGGGCCACAGCACCGGCGGCCTTCAGGTCCTGGCCCAGACCGCGACCCGTCCGCACCCCCGCACCCGGGGCATCATCCTCATCAGCCTGGCCTACTTCGGCCCTGGCCCGGTCAATCTGGAGAGCGCGGCGGACCTGGCCAGGGCCGAGGCGGACCTGGCCCAGGGCCGCAGCGACCCGCAGGTCTACGCCCTGTCCTTCTGCCAGCGCTACCCGACCCTGCCCGCCGCCTACCTGTCCTATGTCCACTGGGGGGCGACGCGCAGCCACGAGGCCATCGCCGGGCTGGCCGGGACCCCGCTCGCCCTGGTCCTGGGCACCGGGGACAGCCGGCTGGACTGGGACTGGGTGGCCCGCCTGGAGGCCACCGGGACACGCATCCGGCGTGTGGACGGGGCCAATCACTTCTTCGACTCGGGCCACGAGTTCGACCTGTGGGACGCGGTGGGGGACAGCCTGAGCCTCCTTGGCCTGGGGCCATGAGCCGCGCCGGGCCTCCCACCCTATCGACCTGCGCCATTGCGCTCATCGCGGCCTCGGTCGCCCTGTTCGTCCTGGTCGGCGGGGTCGCCCTGAACCGGCTGCAGGACGCCCGGGAGCGCATCGCCGCGAGCAATCAGGCGGCGGCCGGGGTCGAGATCGAGCGCGCCGTGGCGGTGGCCGTGGAGCATGCCCGCCAGAACGCCGCCGCCCTGGCCGACTGGGACGAGACCCGCCAGCAACTGCGCAACCCCACCTACTACGCCTTCTGGCGCGAATACCGATTGCGCTCCACCGACATACTGCCGGCCTATTTCAAAGACGCCGCCCTCTACGACGCCTCCGGCAAGGTCCTGGGCCGCCTGCCCAACGCCACCCTGCCGGAGACCCTCCCCGCGGACTGGGCCCAGCCCCACCTGGAAACCAGCCCAACGGGCCCGGACCTGATCCTATACGCCCCCATTCAGACCGGCGGCGCCGGGACGCCGGCTGGCGCGCCCAGCGGGACGCCCATCGGAACCTTGGGGCTGCGCATCGACTTCCGCGACGCCCTGCTGCGACTCAACCGCTTCCGCTATATCAACGACGCCTCCCTGACCCTCGAGCCCCCGGAGGCACGCCCCTACACCGTGGCGGAGATCCCCGCCCTGTTGCGCTACCGCCTGGTGGACACCCCGGAGACCCTGCGCCTGGAGCAGGCCATGGGGGCTGGGCTGCGCGACCTCTCCCTGCTGGTGGGCGGGCTGTCCCTGGCCTTCTATCTGGCGCTCATGTTCCTGCTGGCCTCGCCGCTGCGGCGCCTGTGCCGACACATCGACGGCCTGCGCGCCGGGGGCGGTGGGCTGCAACTGCGCCAGTTCGCCCACACCCTGCCGGTGGCGGAACTGGAGAAGGTCCGCACCTCGCTGAACGAGTACCAGGCCGAGCTCGACGGGGTCCACCACGACCTCAACCGCAAGAACCGCGAACTGCGGGACCTGATCCACACGGATGCCCTGACCGGGGTGCACAACCGCCGCGCCTTCGAGGACGATTGGCAGCGGGCCCTGGATCAACTCGGCGAGCGCGACCGGCCCCAGGAGGTCAGCTTCCTCCTGGTGGACTGCAACCACTTCAAAAGCATCAACGACTCCTACGGCCACGCGGTCGGGGACGAGGTGATCCGCCTGTTGGCCCGGGCCACCCAGCCGGCCCTGCGCCCCGGGGATCGGCTCTACCGCCTGGGCGGGGACGAGTTCGCCGCCATCCTGCTCGACTGCCCCCTGCAACAGGCCAGGGAGATCGCCGCGGCCATCCTCAGGGCGGTCGCCGCGACGGACTTCCGCCGCCTCGGAATAGACGAACCGATCCGGGTGAGCCTGGGCCTGGCCCAGACCCTGGCCGCGGCACCGGCGGACCTCGCCGACCTCCACTGGCAGGCGGACGCGGCCATGTACGCCGCCAAGCGCCCCGGCAGCCCAGGGGTGATCGCCTACAACAGCGCCTTGACCGCGGCGCCCAAGACCCTGTTCTCCAGCCGCATGGCCAACGCCGTCTACGAGGCGGTCACCCAGGGCACCGGGCTGCACATGTACTATCAGCCGGTGGTCGAACTGGCCACCGGGCGAATTACCCACTACGAGGCCCTGCTGCGCATCGCCCGGGACGACGAAATCATCACCCCCTACAGCATCATGCCCCTGGTGGAGGCGCGCAGCCTGGAGGTGGAACTCGACCGCGCCGTGCTCGCCCGGGTGGCCCTGGACCTGGCCCAGGGCCAGATCCCGCCTGGGACCGGGGTGGCGGTCAATCTGGCCGGGCCGACCCTGCTGGACGGCGGCATCCTCGCCGATCTCAAGCCGTTGGCGGCCTTTCTGCCCGCCTACCGCATCCTGATCGAGATCACCGAGACGGCACTCATCACCCGCCTGGACCTGGCCGGCGAGGTCCTCCAGCACCTGCGCGGGGACGGCTTCCAGGTCGCCCTGGACGACTTCGGCAGCGGTTACTCGTCGCTCCGCTACCTGGCCCAGATGCCCATAGACCTGGTCAAGTTCGACATCACCCTGGTGCGCAGCCTGGAGTCCGACAGCGCCCAGGGCGGCCTGGTGGAGGACCTGGCCCGGCTGATCCTCAAGGCCGGGTACCAGATCGTCGCCGAGGGCATCGAGAGCGAGCGGGTCGGCCGGCGCATCGGGGCCCTGGGCTGTCGCTACGGCCAGGGCTACCTGTTCGGCCACCCGCAACCCCAATGCCTGGCCCCGGGGCCCTTCCGGCTCCAGGGGACCTGGCCGTTGCACTAGCGCAAACGGAAAGGCGGCGGGGTCGGGATCGGTGCCATGGGCGCCACCGGGGTGAGGGTCTGGCGACGCAGGTCCCGGCGCAGGCGCTCGGCGGCCTCTGCCTGTCCCCGTTGCAGGTGCAGGGTCGGGCCCCGGGGTACGGTCAGGGCACCCTGACCGACCAGGCGGTCATGGCGCCTCGCATCCTCCAGGGCTCGGGCCTGGCGCTGGTCCAGGGCGCGGCGGTCCAGGTCCTCCTGGCGCTCCAATAGGCCCAGGTCCAGGCCGACCGTTGGCGCCGGGGCCACACCCGGCCGCTCGAACTGCTGCCGATAGCGGGCCTGGTCGCGCTTAAGTTCCAGCCAACCCGCGGCCTGGGCCCGCTCCAGGTCGGCCTGATCCGAGGCCCCCGGTGGCCCGGCCCGAGCAGTGGTGGAGACCACGGCCAGGGCCAGGGCCAGGGCCAACAGACTAGGCCTCAGGCATCGCACCGAGCCAGTGCAAAGGGCGCCGAAACGTCCCGGAATTGTGCCGGGCACCAAGCCCACCTTCCACAGGGCAGGCGCGAGACCCGGGGCATAGACCATTGATTCTTCGATCATTCGCAGGACACAGAGAACTTGGCATCAAAGCTGCTTTGTGGAAAGCGAGTGCAGGAGCTCGGTCCTGCGGCTTCCGTTCTCTGACCTCCTCAGTGGTGATTCGCCCCGCTCTGCGGGGTTTTTTTTAGGCTATGTCTGCATTAGGTGTTGGTCCGACCGGGAGGCCCACCGTGG
>DYRB01000337.1 GCA_020718945.1 Lamprocystis purpurea
GGCGCTCCCACGGTCGGCCCCCCGGTCGAACCAACACCTAACGCAGACATAGCCATGATAAAAGGGGGTGGTTAGCCCTGGGCCGCAGCTAACCCGCGGCCTACCGTCCTTGGCCCTGGGTTCCGGCATCCTGCCGGGACGACGGTCTTGGTGGCCGGCCTCCAGACCTCGATTCCGCCCGTCATCGCCGGAGTGCCGTGCGCTGGAACCTGGTGTTGGGACCTCGGCTGAGGTACAGATCTGGTCGCCCAAAAGGGTGCCCAATTCAACGCAAAATCCTGTTAATCCTGCGAAAGCCTGTTGATCCTGTCCCATCAACGACTCGTCGGTCTGAGGCGAAGCCTCGCGACTGTGCATGGGCGGCTGGGCATTGTCTTTTTTGGTCAGCGTACCTCGATCACCCGGATCTCCACCTCGGTGTTCCCCTGCTCCTGTACCTGGGCACCATAGACCAGGCCCCGCTGGCTGCGGCGCCCCTGGGTCTGGGCCCCGCCGATGGGGACCCATTCCCCCAAGCGGGCGCTGAGGCTGGTCTGGATGTCGCCGGTCTCCAGGGCCCCGCGCCCGCTGGGTTGGGCGGTGAAGGCGCCGATGTCCAGGGTGACCTGATCGCCGTTGACCCTCGGGGTGACGAAGAAGCCGGTCTCGGCGCTGCGGTAGCTCACCCCCTCCCGGCTGTAGGAGCCACCGGGGCCCCGATAGCCCTCGCGCCAGACCTCGGGCCGCTCGGTCCCTACGGCGATGAAGGCGGGGCGCCCGTCCAGGGCGCGGACCTCCTGGGTGCTGCGGGTCTCCCGCGAACCCTGCCCGGTGCTGGCCCCCAGCCCGGTGCCCCCTGGACCCACCCGTATCCGCCCCCGGTCGCCCAGGGGTTCGTCCACCGCGGCGCCGAAGGCACTTCCGCTGCCACTGGTGGAGCCGGCGCGTCGGACCTGGATCATCAGGCTGCGGGCCGGGGTATCGAGCCGGGCCAGGGCGCGGCGGATGTCGGCCAGGCGCTCCGGGGCGGCGCGCACGAACAGGCTGTGCCCGGACCCAGTGATCACCCCGCCGGGCCCGACCAGGGGTTGCAGGGCGGGGATGAGGTCCTCGGGCAGGCGGGCCTTGAGGTCGAGGATCTCCAGCGGGTAGTCGGCGCGGGCCGTCAGGGCAAGTAGGGTCAGGGCCCCGGCGAGGGCGAGGCGGCAGGTGCGGGTCGGCATGGGGATGGCCTCCGGTGGATTGGGCGGGCAGGGGGAGCGGATCGGCTTGGGTGGTGCCTGGCTTCGGTCCGCACAGCGGACCTACGCCCTGAAATCATTTGCGTTTTTTGCGTTCATTTGCGGCCGAATTCCTCTTTCCGCGTTGACCGGTCCAGGGCACGACCTCCCGGTCTGCGCCCATTCCCTATAGATAGAGCCGCTGTAACTCCGGGCAGGGCTCCGCCTGTTCCCATAGGGCGAGGAAGTCGGCGCGTAGGCGGCGGGCCTCGGGCGGGGCTTGGAAGTCGGCGGTGGCGCGGTAGATGTCGGCCTGGCGACGCAGGACGAAGCCCATCCCATCCGCCACCAGGAAGGCGTCGATGCGCTCGCGGTGGGCCTCGCCGACGCAACGCACGGCGATGCGTGAGCTGAGTTGCTGGATCAGGGGCAGCAGCCGGTGGCCATTGCGCACCACAGGCAGGGCATCGAAGACCAGGATGCGCACCGGCAGGTCGCGGCGATGCAGGGCCAGGCGCCGCACCGCGGCGATGAAGCCCAGGTCGTCGTAGAGGGCCGGGTCCAGGTCGCGGGTCAGCAGCCAGAGTTCCCGGCAAGCCTGCTCCGCCAGGCTCAGCCCAGCGGCGCGGATGGCGGCGCGACCCTCCAGCACCAGGGGGCCCGGGTCGCGGCCCAGGACCCGCTGGGTTGCGGGCAGTTCCAGGGGGATCGGGTCGGGGGGCGCGTCCACCGCCGGCGGGTTCGGGACCAGTTCCATGCGTTGGTGGGGTATGCCGGCCTCAGCGAAGATCGGCCCGACCGGGGTGAAGTCCTCGCCCAGGTAGAAGGCCAGGGCACTGACCTGGGCGTTGAGGAAGGGCGGCGGGTAGTCACCCTGGGCGGCGAGGGTCAGGGCCTCGCGCAGCAATGCGGTGCCGACCCCGCGTCCGCGCCATGGGGTCAGGACGGCCATGCGCCCGATCTGGCCGCTGGGCAGCAGCCGGGCCGTGCCCACCGGGGTGCCGTCGGCCTCGGCCAGCAGGTGGATGGCCGTCGCGTCCTCCCCGTCCCACTCCAGGTCCTCAGGGACGCCCTGCTCACGGACGAACACCGCCAGGCGGACGGCACTCAGCCGCTCCCGGTCGCGCCCCCAGTCGGCGCGGCGGACCTGGAAGGCGGGGGTGTCAGTCGGGGAAGACATAGTGTCCGGCGTTGTAGAGCCGGCAGAGCAGGTCCAGGGGGCCGGGCTCGCGCAGCCAGGGGGCGATCTGGTCCAGGGTCAGGTCGCGTGCGTCGGTGATCAGTTCGAGCAATCGGGCCTGGGTCTTGGGCAGACGGTGGACCTCGCCGTTGGCGAACAGCAGGTCCGAGTCCCCGGCGCCGCGGCAGAACAGCAGCCGCGACCAGCCGTGGCGCAGCAGTTCCCCTGCCGCCTCGCAGCCGCGGCGGAACTGGGCTTGGGTCAGGGGTGGGTCCTCCGGGTCCAGGCGCAGGTGCTCCTTGGGCGTGCTGAGATAGCCGCCGAGCCAGGCGGCGAAGGCATCCGGGCCGGCACCGGTGAGGGCCTGCTCCAGGCTGGTGCGGATCTCGGCGAAGACCTCCGCCGGGACCTCCCCCGGGTGGGTCTGGGGGCTTAAGTTCGGGTCGCGGTAACGCCCGGGGGGCAGGGCGGCGGCCTGGTGCTCGCACCAGTCGGCGGCCAGGTCCCGCCAGGCCGGGGCGCGCAGGCCCACCGACCAGGTCATGCACTCCCCCTCGGCGGTGCCCCAGTGGGGGACCCCGGGGGGTAGGTAGAGGATGTCGCCGGGCTCCAGGACCCAGTCGTCGGTGGGGGTGAAGTGCTCCAGGATGCTCAGGTCCAGGCCGGGGATGCAGCTCAGGTCCGGGGACTGGCCGGTGTCGATGCGCCAGCGCCGGCGACCCTCCGCCTGGATCAGGAAGACGTCGTACTGGTCCACATGGGGGCCGACGGACCCCTGGTCCGCGGCGTAGCTGATCATGATGTCTTCCAGGCGCCAGTCAGGGATGAAGGCAAAGGCACCCAGCAGGTCCGCGACCTCTGGGAGGTGCTTGTCCACGTCTTGGACCAGCAGGGTCCAGCGGTCCTCCGGCAGGGTTGCAAAGGCGTCCTCGTCGAAGGGGCCCTGGCGCAGTTCCCAGGGGCCCGTAGCACCGTTCTCCAGGACCAGGCGCGATTCGACCTGGGCCTCGCAGGCCAGCCCCGCCAGTTCGTCGGCCGGCAGCGGGCAGCGGAAGCCGGGCAGGGCGCCGCGCAGGAGCAGGGGGCGACGCTGCCAATACTCGGCCAGGAAGCGGGTGGAATCCAGGCCGGCGGGGAAGTGCAGGGCATCGGGCATGGTGTGGCTCCTGGTCGTGGCCGGAGGCGGTGGCGGGGCGGGCAGTCTAACCCGGGTCCAGGGCCGCGGGTTACTGGGAGCCCCACAGCGGCGCGCGCTGCCACCCATCGGGACCTGGTGTAGGGGTGGTTGAAGCGGATCAGGTCGCAGAAGTTAAAGCCCAGGTCCAGGTCCGCGACGCTGGTCTCGACGATCTCTGCCAGGGCCAGGAGCAGGGCGCGCTCGGCAAAGCAGTCCTTCGACGGGCGCCCATCGGTGTCGCCGCCGTTGCCGAAGGTGAATAGGGGGCGCAGTTCGCCCTTGTCCAGGGAGGTGCGGGTGCCGATCCCCGTCATGGCGACCTGATTCCCCTTTGCGACCCTGGTTGGTGCGGTGAGAATGACGCCTTGCTATCTGGCACGGGCCCGCGCTGTGGGGCCCAAGTGGTCGGGTGGGCGCACGGAGCGCAGCACCGAGGCGTGACACCGCAGAGCGGTGTCACGAGATCAATCGCTTCCACCCCACGCTATTGGCCTTTGCCGCCCACTACCGCTTCGAGCCACGCCCGGTGGCGGTGGCCCGCGG
>DYRB01000338.1 GCA_020718945.1 Lamprocystis purpurea
GCCAGGTGTTGGTCTCAAATTTGGAATTGCTGCTATCCCGTAGTCCGGACCCGTCCGATCCCTATACTTGACAGCACACCCCGTCACCAAGCCTGAGGTTGCCATGTCCGAGCAAGATTACAAACACCTGTTGCTGGCCCTGGACTTCGCCCCGGACGCCGAGCCGGTCCTGGCGCGGGCCCTGCGACTGCGCGGGCAGTACGCGGCGCGCCTCAGCCTGGTCCATGTGCTGGACTATGTTCCCCACAGCGTCGAGCTGATGCCCATGTCCTACACGGGTGACCTGATGCTACCGGAGGACTTCGATCTGGAGAACCGCTTGATCGAGGTGTCCAGGGCCCAGATGGACGAGATCGGCGAGCGCATCGGCGTTCCGCCCGAGGATCGCCATATCCAGATTGGCCCCGTCGGGCACGCCATACAGGCCACCGCCGAGGAACTGGGGGCGGACCTGGTGATCCTCGGCAGCCACGGGCGCCACGGCCTCAAGGCCCTGTTGGGCTCCACGGTCAAGAGCGTGGTCCAGGGGCTCACCTGCGACCTGCTCTGTGTGCGGATCGGCGACGGTACCTAGTGCAACCGCCGCTCCGGGTCCCCGCCCTGGGGGCCGGCCCTCAGGGGCAGGGAGGCGTGGTGCTGCACCAGGTACCAGGAGCCGTCCAGCAGGCGGAAGACGTGGGTGGTCAGCACCCGGCTGGCGGTCTCGGCGGGACCGCCGCTGGGGCGGATGGACTCCAGCAGCACCCGCACCGCCAGGTCGCCCTGGGTGCGGGCGCTGATCAATTCCACCTCGATGGTCGGCGGCTGGGCGGCGGAGAAGATCTCCATCCAGCTCTGCATCACCGCCGCCTTGCCCTGGAGCAGTCCGCCGCCGGGGTGGATGCAGAGGGTATCCGGGTCCTCGGCCCAGACCTCGGCCATGGCCGCCGGGTCGATGGCGGCGAAGGCGGCGTAGAAGCCCTCTTCCGCCGCCTCGGGGGTGGCGAAGGGGGGCCGCGGTGCCGGGTGCAGTGCGGGCGGTTGGGTCATGCCCCGGTGCCGGTCGCCGTGGTTGGGTCCAGGGCGGCGCTAGCCCGCTCGAAGCGGGCCTCCAGCGCCGCGTCCACCGGGGCCGGCCCGCACAGGTACCAGTCGCGCAGGACCTGTTCGGCGCCCGCCATGGGGTCGCGGGCGCTGGCGCCCATGCGCCCGGACAGGCGTGCTACTTGCAGTTCCATGCGCTCCTTGGCCAGTTCTGCCGGCGACTCGACCTGGGCCAGGACCTCCAGTTGCAGGCACAGGGCCTGACGGCGTTGCCCGTTGGCCTCCGCCGTCGCCAGGAAGGCGTCCCGCGCCGCGCCGTCGTCCCGGGCCGCGGCCAGGGCGGCCTCGAAGCGCCGGGTCAGGTCGCCTTGCAGGCGTTGGTCGCGCAATGGGCCCAGGGCGGCCCAGTCCGTCGCCAGGGCCTCCAGGGCGTCGGGCTCCGGCACGCTGGTGAGCACTGCCTGTTCCAGCCCGGTGCACAGGGCGGCGCGCCGGGCGAGCAGGTCGCGCTGTCCCTGCTCGACCGCCGCCAGACCGGCCTGGCGGGCCTGCACCACGGCGTCCCGGGCCTCGCGCCAGCGCTGCATGAGCCCAGCGGCGGCCTGGCGCGGGACGGCCAGGGCCTCGGCGTCGCGCCAGCGGGTCTCCAGGTCGCGCAGGGCGTTGGCCAGGTCCTGGGGCGCGGCGTCCGATTGGGCCAGGGCCTGGACCAGAGCCAGGGCCTCGGCACAGATCGCCTCGCGGGCCGTCAGGTTGGCGGCCAGCTCGGCCTGCTGGGCGTCCTGTTGGGTCTTGCGGCGGGCGAAGACCGCGTCGCAGGCGGCGCGGAAGCGGGTCCAGAGGCGGTTTTCCTCCCGCTGGCGGCCGGCGACGCTGGTGTGCCACTCGCGCTGCAACTGCTTGGTCTGCTCCATGGCCCGCTCCAGATCGGGGGCGGTCGCCAGGGCCTCGACCTGGTCGATAAGCCCCTGGCGGAAGGCGAGATTGCGGACCCGCTCGGCCTCCAGGCGCTCGTCCAGCCGGGCCAGGCCGGCGCGGAAGCGCTTCTCCAGGGCGCGGCGCTTGCGCGGCTCCACCGGGCCCAGGGCGGCCCAGGCCTGGCGGGTCTCGCGCTCGGCGCGGACCGCCTTCTTCCAGTCCATGCGCGCCCAGTCGACGTGGTCCAGGAAGGCCTCCAGCTCCCCACACACCTGCTCGCGCTGGACCCGGTTGGCCTCCAGTTCCCGGGCCTGCTCTTCCAGGTAGGGCCGGCAGCGTTCGTAGACCCGCTCCGAGGCGGCGTGGAAGCGGTCCCACAGGGCGTGATTGACCGGCGACCCGCTCTGATCGAGCCCCTTCCACTCCATCTGCAAGTCGTGCAGACGCAGGGTGACGGCCTCCAGGGGCAGGTCGGCGGTCTCCAGGGCCTCCATGGCCTCCTGGAGCCCCTGACGGTGCTGGTCGGTGCCCCACTTGCGCCACTGTTGCAGGTCGCGGACCCGCGGGGCCAGGGCGTGCAGGCGCTCGGCCAGGGGGGCGTGCTCGGCGCGGGGCAGGCCGGCGGTCTGGGCCAGTTCGACGGCGGCCTGGAGGCTCTGGAGCAGGGGCTCGGCGGCCTTGAGCTCGCCGGCGGCCAGGTGCGCCTCCAGCTCGGCCAGGCGCTCGGGCAGGTCGTGCAGGCGCGAGGCGGCGTGGCGGACCTGCTTGGTCAGCCGCGCCTCCAGATCCCTGCGGGCCTGCTCGAAGGCGTCCACCAGGGGCCGTTCGACCCCAGGGGTGGCCAGGGCCGGCGCCGCCTGTTCAAGCAGGCGCTGGACCTCTTTGTGCTCCAGGGGCTTGGCCTGGGCGAGCAAGGACTGGGCGGCGGCGGTGAAGCGGGCCAGCCGCTCGTTGCCCTTGCGCAGGGCACCCAGGGCCTCACGGCGCTGCTGGGCCTGGCCGGTCAGGGCGGCATAGTCGCGCCTCAGGGCGGTCTGTTCGGTCTCGGATAGGGCGGGCAAGGCGTCCAGGGCCTCCCAACGCCCGGCGATGTCGGTGCAGGCGGCGGCGATGGCCGCCTCGTCGTCCAGGGCCGGGACCTGGGCCAGTTCCTCCAGCAGGGCGCGACGCTGGGCGCGCAGGGCGGTGCGGGCCTCCTCGGCGGCAATCTGGGCGGCGTTGGCCTCGCGGTAGGCGGCGTAGCCGTCCAACAGCCGGGTGCGCAGCCCCGCGTAGCGCTCCCGGGACTGGCCGTCGGCATGGGGCTCCATCTCGGCCCACTGGCGGTCCAGGTGGGCGAGTACGGCCAGGTCCTGGGTCCAGGTGTCGAAGCGGCCCAGACGTTCGAACTTTTCGCACAACTCGTCGCACAGGGCGCGGGCCCGCCGCGGGAGTTCCTCGCGCTCCTGGATGGCCTTGAGGCGCTGGCGCACCAGGCGGAAGACATTCTTGTCGCGCTTGGCGACCTGGCGGGCCACCTGCTCCAGGGCGGTGCGGTCCTCCAGGCGTTCGGCGGCGACGGCGCGGTTGGCGGCCAGGGGGTCCTGCACGGCACATACCGCCAGCACCGCCTGGTTGGCCAACCGGGCTATGGCGGCCTGGCGGACCTGGCCGTCGCGGGCGTTGGCCGCGACGTGCTCCAGGACCCGCTGGTCGTCCTGGGCGGCCAGGGCGGCGAGGCGCGGCTCCACGGGGACGGGCGCGTCGCCGACCCCGCAGAGCAGATTGCGGTAATGGCCCAGGGCGAACTCGCGCACCCCGGCGTCGGGGTCTTCGGCGACTATGGCCAGCAGCTCGGGCAGGTCGCGCAGGCGTCGGCAGGCATCGCGGCGCACGGCCGGGTCCTGGTGGCTGCGGGCGGTTTGGCTCAGGTTAGCCTGGTCCTCGGCCGCGGGGGTCCGTTTTCTCGCGTTGAGGAAGCGTGTGAACATCGGCATCCGGGTCGGTTGGGGCTTAGGGAACTGGCGATTGTAACCGAGACGGCGGCGCTATCGCGTCGCCGCGGTCCGCGGCAGCAATTCCAAACTTGGAGGTCAGATCGGTGTCCCTGACGCCAGCATTTGCAGGGCCCGCAATGGTCGCAGCAGCAATACAAGGTGGCCTTGC
>DYRB01000008.1:0-12412 GCA_020718945.1 Lamprocystis purpurea
TGCCAGGCGGCGACCACGTCCTCCGGGTTGTCCTCCCGGGCGGTGGCGTCGATCTGGTTGAGCACATAGAGGAACTTGCCCGAATCGGCGCGGTTCATGGACCCGCCCACCAGGTGCTGGAGGGTGTCGCGCATGGCCCCCGGTTCGGGGTGGCGGGCGTCGAAGAAGACCAGCACCAGGTCGGAGAGGTCGATGATCTGGTCGACGATGCGCAGTGTGGCGTCGCGCTGGGCGTCGGCGTCGAATCCCGGGGAGTCGATCAGGATGCGCCCACGCAGCCGCTCGCTGGGGGAGACCTTGAGCTGGAGGTAGGCGTCGATGCGCTCGCCCTCGCCCAGGGCGACGCCCTCCAGGTCCCGGGAGATCTGGTACAGGGGGAAGCGCGGGTCTGAGTTCAGGGCCACCCCGGGCAGGGCGTGGCCGGTCTCGCCGTGGCTGTAGCAGATGACGGTGAAGCGGTCGTCCACCGCCTGGTTGCCCGTGCGTTGCAGGCTGTGGCCGAGGAAGTGGTTGATGAAAGTGGACTTGCCCGCGGAGAAGGTGCCCAGGATGGAGATCAGGGGCCACCAGGGGATCTGGGTGGTGAAGGACTCCTCGCGGGACAGCAACCCCATGCCATGGGCGACCCGGTCAAGGTCGCGGAAGCCCTTGACGGCGTCGAGCAGGACCGGGTTCTCCTGCGCCAGGTGGTCCTGCAACTGCTTGAGGCGCTTCTCGATAATCTCTGCCGAAGGGCTCATGGGTGTCCTCGCATGCCTGGCCTGGTTGGGGCCCTGGGGCGCCCCTGCCAGGCTGAGGGCCGGGCCAAGGGCGGGGCTTTGGGTGGGGCTGGGGCTAGGGATCTGCGGCGACGGCGCCCCGGTCTGGCGCGGATGTTATACGGTTCCCCCCTGGGGCGGTAGGGGTGGGGCGGTCCCCCTGGGATCTGGTCCGTCCACCTGCGTATAATCCCGCCCGAGTCAGGCGATCCGGGCCTTTTCAAGGGCTTGAGCGTCCCCGCCGGGCGCCCCGGGATGCCTCCCGCGGATTTCCCGGGCGCGGTTCTAGGCGTCTGATTTAACTGTGGTATTCGTCAACCGGCCTTGTAATGTCGGGGGCGATTGGCGATACTGCCGCATTCTCGAAAAACGACAACAACCAAGCTAAAGAAACCGGGCCAGGCCAGGCCGGACCTGGCGGTGCCGCTGCCGCTGCCGCTGCTGCGGCCCAGGACCGCCCGGCCGACGGGTTGGATCTCTCCATCACCCATCCACCCCGACGGCGACCTGGTTCGGACGCATGTGTACACTGCGGACGCCTGTTTTGACTTACATCTGATGCGGGTAACCAAGCTCATGGGAACGACCTTTGATCGTGCCTCCTTTGTCCCGGCGCTGTTGTGCGCCGTCGGCGTCGCCCTCGCCACCCCTGCGGCCCAGGCCCAGGGCGAGCCCTTCGTGGTCAAGGAGGCGTCCGGCTCGCCCACGGTGTCGGTGGGCGGCACCGTCATCCCTTACAAGGAGGTCACCCTGTCGGCCCAGTTGCCCGGGCGGGTCAGCTATCTGGCCGGCATCGAGGGCGATTCCTTTAAGGAAGGGGCCCTGATCGTGGCCCTGGATGACCAGGAACTGCTCGCCAACCGCCGCGCCCTGCTGGCCCAGATGTCCAGTGCCGACGCCCAGTTGCGCAACGCCAGCGTGCAGTACAACCGGGAGATCTTCTCCCCGCGCTCGCGCACCCCCCCCGGCGGCATGGGCATCCCCAACCTGTTCGACCAGATGTTCACCAGGCCCATGGAGAGCATCACCGGCGAGCGCTCCCAGGGCGCCGAGCTGAACGCCGATCTGTACGCCTCCGGGACCCAGATCCATGAGGCCCGCAACGGCATACTGCGCCTCCAGGCCGAGCTCCAGGCCCTGGACTCCAAGCTGCGCGACGCCCGCAGCATCGCGCCCTTCGATGGGGTGGTGGTGAAGAAGTTCGTGGAGGTCGGCGACACGGTCCAGCCCGGCCAGCCGATTTTGGCCTTTGCCGACATCGAGTACCTCCAGGTCGAGGTCGATGTCCCGGCGCGGCTGCGCCCTGGGCTGCGTGAGGGCATGATGCTCCAGGCCGAACTGGACGTGAACCATCGGCGGGTGCCGGTGCGGGTGGCCCAGATCTTCCCCACGGCCGACCCCCAGCGCCACACCGTCAAGGTCAAGTTCGACCTGCCCCAGGGGGTGTCCGAGCCCGGCGCCTATTCCAAGGTCCTGGTGCCCGACTTCAATGCCCCGGAGCGGGCCAACCCGGTCATCCCGCTCTCGGCCGTGCGCTACAACGGCAGCCTCCCCGGGGTCTATGTCATCGACGAGACCGGCAACGTCCAGTTGCGCCTGATCCGCGTCGGCGAGCCGCTCCCCAACGGCTTTGTCACCGTGCTGAGCGGTCTGCGCACCGGGGAGCGCGTCGTCAACGACCCCGGTCCCAACGTGACCCAGGGTTGGTCAGAGGGCGCGCCGCCGTCACCGCCCCAGTCGGGCCAGAAGTCGAATCGTTGATTGCGAGCCCCAGCGGCGCGCCGTACCCACCGGATCGGTCGATTGAACCATGAGCCAAGACGACAGCCTGAACTCGCCCGGCGCTAACGCGCCCAAATACTCGGACGAGAACCTCGGCATCGCCGGGCGCACCGCGCGCTTCTTCATCCGCTCGCCGCTGTCGCCACTCTTCTATATGGCGATGCTGATGATGGGGCTGCTCGGCCTGGTGGCCACGCCCCGCCAGGAGGACCCGCAGATCTCGGTCCCCATGGTGGACATCATGGTGATGTACCCGGGGGCCTCGGCACAGCAGGTCTCCAACCTGGCCATCCAGCCCCTGGAGCGGATGATCAGCGAGATCCCCGGGGTTAAGCACGTCTACTCCGCCTCCCAGCGCGGCCAGGGCATAGTCACGGTCCAGTTCGACGTGGGCGAGGACATGGGCCCGTCCCTGGTGAAGGTGAACGACAAGCTCTCCTCCAACATGGACAAGATCCCGCCCGGGGTCATGCCGCCCCTGGTCAAGAGCAAGGGCATCGACGACGTGCCCATAGTCACCCTGACCCTGTGGTCCAAGGACATGGACGGCGACGGCATGCCCGACGTGGACGACTCCCAACTGCGGCTGCTGGCCCAGGATGTGCTTCAGACCCTCAAGGAGGTCAAGGACACCGGCAATGCCTTCATCGTCGGTGGCCGGCGCGACCAGGTCACGGTGGACGTGATGCCCGAGCGCCTGGCCGGCTACGGCATCAGCCTGGATCAAGTGGCCCAGACCCTGCAAACCGCCAACGCCGAGACCACCGCCGGCGGGGTGGAGTCGAGTGGGGCCCACTTCTCGGTCACCACCGGGTCCTTCCTCAAGGGGGTCGAACAGATCGGTCGCCTGGTGGTGGGGCAGCAGGGCGACACCCCCATCTATATCAGCGACGTGGCCATTATCAAACAGGGTCCTGAAGACGCCAAGGAACTGGTTGCCTTCTACACCGGGCCAGGCCATGAGGCCAAAGACAAGGCGCGCGCCGACGGCGTCCCCGCTGTGACCATAGCCCTGGCCAAGAAGGAACTCACCAACGGCGTGACCGTGGCCAATGCCATCATCGCCAAGGTGGAGGAGATGCGGGGGCCGCGCATCCCCAACAACATCGAGGTCAGCATCACCCGCAACTACGGCCAGAGCGCCGACGAGAAGGTCAGCGAGCTGATCTTCAAGCTGTTCGTCGCCACCGGCTGGGTCTTCCTGCTGGTCTGGGCGGCCTTCCGGGCCCTGCGCCCGGCCATAGTGGTCATGCTGGTCATCCCGGTGGTCCTGCTCATGACCATATTCGTCGCCTGGGTCGCCAAGTTCACCATCGACCGGGTCAGCCTGTTCGCCCTGATCTTCTCCATCGGTATCCTGGTGGACGACGCCATAGTGGTGGTCGAGAACATCTACCGGCGCTGGCTGGAGGAGGGGCGCACCGACGACGAAACGGCAGTGGACGCCGTGCGCGAGGTGGGCAACCCGACCATCCTGGCGACCTTCACCGTGGTCGCGGCCCTGCTGCCCATGGGCTTCGTCAGCGGCATGATGGGCCCCTACATGGCCCCGATCCCGGCCCTGGGCTCAGTGGCCATGGCCATTTCGCTGTTCGCCGCCTTTGTCTTCACCCCCTACCTGGCCATATCGAAATGGCTGCGGCCCTCCATGCACTACCTGGAGACCGCCGAGAAGCGCGAGCACCACGAGGCGGAGAAGCTCGAAAAGGTCTTCCGCAACGTCCTGTCCCCCCTCATCGAGAGCTCGCGCAAGCGCTTCGTCTTCCGCGCCGTGCTCTGGGGGACCTTCGTCTTCACCCTGTCCTTCTTCTATTTCCAGTGGGTCCCGGTGAAGATGTTGCCCCTGGACAACAAGCCGGAATTCTCGGTGGTCATCGACATGCCGGAGGGCACCGCCCTGCCGCTGACCGCTAACCTCGCCCACCGCATGGCCGAGAAGTTGCGGGCCATGCCCGAGGTCACCGCCGTCCAGCTCTATGCCGGGACGGCGCGCCCCTTCGATTTCAACGGCATGGTGCGGCACTACTACCTACGCTCCGACCCCTGGCAGGGCGAGTTGCAGATCCAGTTGGTGGACAAGCACCATCGCAAGCGCAGCAGCCACGAGTTGGCGGTGGCCGCCCGGGACATGCTCAAGACCATCAGCGACGGGACCGGGGCCAGTATCTCGGTGGTGGAGATGCCCCCGGGGCCGCCGGTATTGCAGTCGGTCGTGGCCGAGATCCACGGACCCTCTCCGGAGGTCCGTCGCCAGTTCGCCCGCGACATGACGGCCCTGTTCGAGAAGGCCGAGAGCAACCGGGACGTGGACAACTACCTGCGCGACGCCTACGACTACTGGCGTTTCGACGTGGATACGGAAAAGGCGGTGCGCCGCGGCATCTCCGTGGACGCCATCAACCGCAACCTGGCCATGGCCCTGGGTGGCGCCCAGATGGGCGATGTAAAACAGGCCACCGGCCATGAGCCGGTCAAGATCGTCCTCCAGGTCCCCCTGGCGGAGCGCTCCCAGATCCAGCGCTTGGGCGATCTACCCATCCAGTCGCCGGCAGGCACTGCCGTGCCCCTGCGTGAGTTGGGGGTATTTCAGCGCGTCCAGGAGGAGGACATCATCTATCGCAAGGACCTGCGGGCCGTGGAATACGTGGTCGCAGACGTGGGGGGCACCCTGGCCGCCCCGGTCTACTCCATGATGCAGGTGCAAAATCAGATCGCGAGCACCGGCTACAAGGCCCCGGACGGGGTGGTCCCCGAAGGCTATTGGCTGGGGCCCCCGCCCTCGGACCTGATGTCCTCCTGGGAGTGGGCCGGGGAGTGGACCGTCACCTTCGAGACCTTCAGGGACATGGGCGCGGCCTTCATGGTGGCCCTGGTGCTGATCTATATCCTGGTGGTGTGGGAGTTCGGCAACTTCCGCATCCCCCTGGTGATCATGGCCCCCATACCGCTGACCCTGCTGGGCATAATCCCGGCCCACTTCCTCATGTTCCACCTGGGGCTGGGCGGGGAGTTCACGGCGACCTCCATGATCGGCTGGATAGCCCTGGCCGGCATCATTGTGCGCAACTCCATCCTGCTGGTGGACTTCGCCCTGCATGAGATCCAGAAGGGGGTGCCGGTCGCCGAGGCCATGATCCGCTCCTGCAAGACCAGGACCCGACCCATCCTGATCACCGCCCTGGCCCTGGTGGCGGGTTCCAGCGTCATATTCACCGACCCGATCTTCCAGGGCATGGCCATATCGCTCGCCTCCGGGGTGCTGGTCTCCACCATCCTGACCCTGGTGGTCATACCCCTGGGTTGCGTGGCGGCGAGCAAGGATATGTGCGAGGTGGCGTCCGCCTCTGCGATGCCCGGCCAGGCCGTGCCCTGTATCTTCGAGGAGGCCGCCAAGGCCCAGAAGGCCAAGGTCCCAGGGCGCAAGTTCGGGCCCGTCCTGGGCTTCATCAGCGGCGTCGGCCAGGCCCTGGTGATGGTGCTCTATGCCATCCGTGGCATTGGCCTGCTCCTGCTCGATGTGATCAAGGGTTTCTTCGCCAAGAAGGCCAAGCCTGCCCCCAAGCCCCCGACCAAGTCGGCCCCGCGCCCGGCACCGGCGCCGTCGGCGGCCGGGGGTGGCGCACCGGCCACGGGCGGACAGGCCCCGCCTGCACCGGCAGCGGCCCTTGCCGCCTCAGCCGCGCCGGTCGCCGCAGCCCCCGTGGTGGTAACGCCTGTGGTCGCCGCCGCCCCTGTTGCCATGCCCCTTGCTGCCGCGCCTGCGACGGTGGAGCCGGTGCCGGAACCTGCCGCCGCGGCCTCTGCTGCGCCTGCGCCGGTCCAGGTCGCGCCGGTTCTGATCGAGCCGGAGCCTGCGCCTGCACCGGTCCAAGCGGCACCCGAGCCCGAACCGGCTGCACCCGCACCGGTCCAGGAGGCGCCAGCGGCCCAGGTCCAACCCGCGCCTGCCCCGGTTGCGGAGGCGATTGTTCCGGTCACCTATGCACCAGCACAGCCAGCGCCCAAGCCCGCCCCGGCAGCCAAGGCTGCGCCTGCCAAGACCAAGCCTGCGACCAAGGCACCGGTACCCAAGCCGCCATCAGCCAAGCCGGCCCCAACTAAAGCGGCTTCGCCCTCGACGCCCCCGGCCCCGGCCGCTGCGAAGGCAGGCAATGGGGCCTCGGCCAAGGCGGCCAACGGCGCCTCGGCCAAGGCCCCTGTGACCGAGGCGGCCAAGTCCGAGCCAGCCAAGTCTGAGCCGGCGTCGCGCACCATCGGGATGCAGAAGAAGGGTACCAGGCGCGGAATCCGGCTCAAGGTGGACGACGGCCCGGGCTCGGACTTCGAGTAACCGAATGCGAGGCCCCGACCTCTGGATCGCGCGGCTTTGCCGCGTTGTCTTCGGCCGCGGCCCCGGGTTGAACCCGGGGGTCGCGGCTGTGGTCGGGACCCCGGACCCGGCCCCTTGCGTCGCAGGGGTCACAGCGCCAGCGGCCCCCACCCTGGGCGGTTCCCGGCAAGTATCCACCCAGCGGATCATGCACCTTTCCCTTTTGTTTCTGCTCGGTTCCCTGGCCTCCGTTCCCGCCCCTGCCCAGTTCTCGGCGCAGCAGGCCGGGCCGGCCCCAGGCGCCCGCGCCGACTCCGGCTATGGCTCGCGGCCCGCTTCGGACTACGGGACCCGCTCGACGCCCGCCGCGGTCCAGCCGAGCTTCGACTACAACCCGTCGCAACCCGGCGGGGGCGGGCCGAGTTCGACGGCGCCGGGCTACGGGTCTTATCCGAACCCGGGGGAGCCGGGCTACGGGGCCCTGCCCAGGACCACATCCGGCGCCGTACCCGGCGCCTCGACCCAGCCCGCAAGCGGACCCTGGACCGGGCAGGCGGGGCAGGGGTTCCGCTTTCGCGGCGACAAGCAGCCGACTTCGGGGGCCTGGCAGGACTCGCCCTTGGCCCCGGGTTTCAGGTTTCGGCCCCTGACCCCGGCGGAGCAGGAACACGCCGCCGGTAGCGACGGCTGGCGCCCCACCGGGCGCGACGACCGTCGTCCCCCGCCCCCGCCACCGCCGGGCTACTCGGGCTCCCAAGGCGAGGCCGGACCTGGGCGAGGGGATGCCTTCGGCTACGAGGCCGATTCCTGGTTTCGCAAGTACTACGGGGAGCGCCCGTGAACTTACATTGGCCTCCCGCCCCGGGGACCACCCGGTCCGGGCAGGCCCCGTTTCACCCAAATGAGAGACACGTGGAGGATTAGGGGCGTATGAAGACGTCAGGCACTAAGTTCGCAGTGGTATTGGCGCTGTCTGTGGGCGCCCTCTGGACCCAGGCCCAAGCGGGCGGTCCGGAATTCTCGGCCGAGACCCAGCAACGCGGGCCCGGCGGCCAGTCGGCCTCCGGCAAGATGTTTGTCGGCGACGGCAAGGTGCGTATCGAAATGGCCGCCGAGGACCAGCAGATGGTCCGCATTACTGACGAGAAGCGACGGGTCGAGTGGATTCTGTTCCCGGATCAGAAGAACTACCTGGAGCGCAAGGCTGGACCCGACCAGGAGGCGACCGCTGAACCGGACCCGGCGAGCGTCGCCGCGGACCCCTGCGCTGGCCAACCGGGGTTGACCTGCAAGAAGTTGGCCGACGAGCCCATGGGCGGCCGGGCCTCGGTCAAGTGGGAGATCTCCGGCAATCGCGATGGCAAACCGGTCACTACCACCCAGTGGATCGACAAGGAGCGGGGTATTCCATTGCGCCAGGAGTTCCCGGACGGCGGCAAGATGACACTGTCACTGGTGGGCAAGGAGACCCTGGAGGGGCGTGCCGCGGAGAAGTGGGAGATGCTGGTCGAGGCCCCTGGGCGCCAGGCGACGCGCACCTTCCAGTGGTACGACCCTGAACTCAAGCTGGCCATTCGCCAGGAGTTTCCCGGCGGGGCGATTAGCGAGCTGAAGAACGTGCGGGTCGGCAAGCAGCCCGACGACCTCTTTGTCGTCCCGGCGGGCTACACCCGTGCGCCCCTGCCGGAGGGAAAGCCGCAGACCAAGTAGCCAGGGCGGCCGGCAACCGGGGTCGCGCCGGCCCCGGGCGGATCTATGACCAGGGCCCGCCACAGGGCAGCGTTCGGGGGATAGAACATGATCACAGTGATAGGGAGCCTCAAAGGGGGCTCCGGCAAGAGTACCGTCACGTTCAATCTGGCGGTGTGGCTGGCGATGGCGGACGTCAAGGTCCAACTCATCGACATAGACCCCCAGGCGACCCTGACGGACGTGGGGGATGTGCGCATGGAGGAGGGCTTCGACCCACCCCTGAAGGTCCTGGACAAGTCGGCCCTGACCCCGGAGCGCCTGGCGGCGGCGGACGAGACCCTGATCGACGTAGGGACCTCGGACATGGAGGCCATGCGCCGGGCCTTGCAGTACTGCGACCGGGTGGTGGTCCCGGTGCCGCCGTCCCAGGCGGACATTTGGTCCACCCAGCGCTACATCCATCTCATCGCCTCCGCCGAGCGGGCCAAGGCGCCTACGGTCTTCGGTTTCATCAACCGCGGCGACACCCACCACGCCGTGCGGGAGACCGACGAGGCCGCCGCCGCTCTGGTCTCCCTGCCGGGCATCAAGTTCATCAAGGCCAGGCTCGGCCAGCGAACGGTGTTCCGCCGTTCCTTCAGCGAGGGCCTGGCGGTGTTCGAACTGGAGCCGCGCGGCAAGGCCGCCAAGGAGTTTCTCTCCCTGGCCGCGGCCCTGTATCCCTACCTGGTGAGTTGACCGAGCCCCGGCGTCTGGGTGCCTGGCCAGTCGTCGTCGGGTGGATAAGGCGCGCCGTGCGGTGCCCGGCACTGGGCACCGCGTCTGACCGTGCCGCATCCACCGACTCCAGCGCCGCGGTCGATGCGCTGTGCTTATCCACCACCCAGACTTCGAGACCACATCCGTTCTGGTCGCCCCCCCGAGCCCGGGTCGCGTTGCGCCCGGGGCTTTCTATGTTAAGCTTTCGCGACTCGCCGCGGCCGGCGCCGCGCCCACCCTGGGTCGATCATGACGGATAGCCATAACGGTTCGCCTACACAGCCCCCGCCAAATGCCCCGGCATCCCTACAGGCCCAGCCGGTGGTGAAGGACAGCGGCGCCCAGTTGCCCGAATCCCAGATCAACGCCTACGCCATAGACCGCCTCTCCCAGGCCTTCGAGACCAGCGCCAAGCGCTGGGAACTGATCGTCTATCCGACGCTGTTCGCCTTCATCATCCTCGCCGCCTACGGCTTCTACCTGATCTTCAGCCTGGCCAAGGACGTCCACTACCTGGCCATCAGCGTGGACTCCAACATGACCGTGCTGGCGAGCAACATGCAGTCCATGTCGGACAACCTGGGCCAGATGACGGCCAACGTCCGGACCATGGCCGTGGGGGTAGACTCCATGGCGCGGGACGTCAACACCCTCAACCCCATGCTCCAGTCCATGGAGTCCCTGGACCGTTCGGTGCAATCCCTGAACTTCAGCACCGCCGCCATGCGCGACGACATGTCGGGGCTAAACCGCAGCATCGGTCGGCCCATGCACTTCATGAATTCCTTCATGCCCTGGTGACAGCCCTCGCAGCCCGGTTCCCAACCTGGGCTTCCTGCGCGTCCCTTCTGTTCCCTTGATCGTGCCCATGACCGAGCCGCAGCCCGTCCGGTTGGTCGTTGCCATCTCCTCCCGCGCCCTGTTCGACCTGAGCGAGTCCCACCAGGTCTTCGAGACCGAGGGGGTGGAGGCCTATTGCCGCTATCAGGTGGAGCGCGAGAACAATCCTCTGGAGCCCGGGGTGGCCTTCTCCCTGGTGCGCAAGCTGCTGGATCTGAATCTGTTGTTAGGAGAGCGGGGGCGGGTGGAGGTCATACTGCTGTCGCGCAACAGCTCCGACACGGGCCTGCGGGTGCTCAATTCCGCACACCACCACGGCCTGGACATAGGCCGCGCCGTCTTCGCCGGGGGTGCCAGCCCCTACCGCTATGTCTCGGCCTTCGGGGCACAACTCTTCCTGTCCGCGGATCAGAGCGATGTCCGCCTGGCCCTGGACGCCGGTTGCGCCGCCGCCACCATACTGCCGACGCGTCCCCTCTCGGGGACCTCCGGCGAGCCGCGGCTGCGCATCGCCTTCGACGGGGACGCGGTCCTGTTCTCCGACGAGGCCGAGCGGGTCTACCGCCAGCACGGCCTGGCCGCCTTCAACGAGACCGAGTTGGCCGCTGCCCATAGGCCGCTGCCGGGCGGGCCCTTCAAGGACTTCCTGCTTGCCCTGCACCGCATCCAGGCCCTGTTTCCCGCCGAGACCTCACCCCTGCGTACCGCCCTCATCACGGCCCGCGGGGCCCCCTCCCACGAGCGGGTGATCCGCACGCTCCGCGACTGGGGCATCCGCATCGACGAGGCCCTGTTCCTCGGCGGGCTGGAGAAGACCCGCTTCCTTCAGGCCTTCGACGCCGACATCTTCTTCGACGATCAGGAGGCCCACTGCGACGCGGCGCGTCCCCTGGTCACCACCGGGCATGTGCCCCATGGAGTGGCCAATGCCGGTCAGTCGGGGGTCGCTGGCGACGAGCCCTGAGCTTCAGTCACCGGGCTCAGCCGCAAGTCAACGCAAATCATCCAGGGCTTGGGGGGAGGCGCTCCGCTTCCTGCTGACCCAGGAAAGCTCCGGGCCGCTGACCGACCTGCCCGCGACCGGGGCTACAATGCGCGTCTCGCCCAGCCCAGGGACAGCCCTATGCGCCCCATAGCCCGCCTCGCCCTGCTCCTCGCCAGCGCCGCAGCCGCGGCGGCGGTCTGGCTCTGGCTGCGCGAGGCCGAGCCGGTGGCGGTGAAGGTGCAGGCGGCCCAACTCGGGGTGGTGGAGGAGACCGTCGCCAACACCCGCGCCGGGACCGTGCAGGCCTGCCGCCGGGCCCGCCTGGCCCCCAGCGTCGGGGGCCAGATCGCCACGCTGGCGGTGCGCGAGGGCCAGCGGGTCAAGCAGGGGGACCTGCTGCTGGAGCTTTGGAACCAGGACCTCAAGGCCCAGGTGTCGCTTGCCGAGCGTGAGGCCGAGGCCGGCGAGGCCAAGGCCCGCGCCGCCTGTCTCAACGCCGACAACGCCGAGCGGGAGGCCGAGCGCCAGGTCAAGATGAGCGCGCGCAAACTCGCCTCGGAGGAGGCCCTGGAGCGGGCCACCACCGGGGCCAAGTCCGCCCGGGCGGACTGCGAGGCGGCCCAGGCCACCGCCCGGGTGGGGGCCGCCAAGGTCGCCGTGGCTCGGGCGGGGCTGGCCAAGACCCGGCTCTCGGCCCCCTTCGATGGCGTGGTGGCGGTGGTCTCCGGGGAACTGAACGAGTTCGTCACCCCCTCCCCCCCGGGCATCCCCACGCCCCCCGCGGTGGACCTGATCGACGACGCCTGTTTCTATGTCTCAGCCCCCATCGACGAGGTGGACGCGGCCAAGGTGCGGGTCGGCGCCGAGGCCCGGGTGACCCTGGACGCCTTCGGCAAACGGGTCTTTCCGGGCAAGGTGCGGCGCGTCGCCCCCTATGTCCTGGACCTGGAGAAGCAGGCCCGCACCGTGGAGGTGGAGCTGGTCATCGCCGACCAGCCCGCGGATGCCCCTTTGCTGGCAGGCTACAGCGCCGACGTAGACATCCTGGTGGAGCGCCGCGAGGGGGTGTTACGCATCCCCACCGCGGCGGTGCGCTCCGGGGGCGGGGTCCTGGTCCTGGACCCGACCGGGGTGCTGCGCGAGCAGGCCATCGAGACCGGGCTGGCCAACTGGGACCAGACCCAGGTGACCCAGGGCCTGGCCGTCGGGGATCGGGTGGTCCTGTCCCTGGACCGCGACGGCGTGGCGGCGGGGGCCCAGGCCAGGGTCGAGACCGAGGCCGAGGCC
>DYRB01000008.1:12512-17541 GCA_020718945.1 Lamprocystis purpurea
CCGCGACGGCGTGGCGGCGGGGGCCCAGGCCAGGGTCGAGACCGAGGCCGAGGCCAAGGGGGGCAAGTGATCTGCCGGCGCACGACTCACCACGCAAACATCGTCTTGGCCGCAAATGAACGCAAAAAACGCAAATGGTTCAGCCGGCATCCGGGGAATCCGCGGTGATCGAGCTGACCGGCATCGAGCGCCGCTTCCAGGTTGGCGACCAGGTGGTCGCGGCCCTGAGGGGCGTCGATCTGACCCTGGGCGACGGGGACTATGCCGCCGTCATGGGCCCCTCGGGCTCGGGTAAGAGCACCCTGCTCAACATCCTCGGCCTGCTCGACCGCCCGGACGCCGGGACCTATGCCCTGGGCGGGGTGGAGACCACCAGCCTGAACGAGGAGCGCCGTGCCAGGCTGCGCCGCGAGCGCATCGGTTTCATCTTCCAGTCCTTCCACCTGATCCCGCGCCTGACCGCGGCGGGCAACGTGGAGCTGCCCCTGACCCTGGCCGGGGTGGCCCCGAAGGAGCGCCGGGAGCGGGTCGCCGCGGCCCTGGACGCCCTGGGCCTAACGCCCCGGGCCCACCACCGCCCGGATCAGCTCTCCGGGGGCCAGCGCCAGCGGGTCGCCATTGCCCGGGCCACGGTCATGGCCCCGGAGCTGATCCTCGCCGACGAGCCCACCGGCAACCTGGACCGCGCCTCCGGCGAGGAGGTCATCCGCGCCCTGGAGGGCCTCAACGCCCGCGGCCTGACCCTGATCCTGGTCACCCATGATCCGGTGCTGGGCGGGCGGGCGCGGCGGCGCATCCGCATGGCCGACGGGGCCGTGGCGGAGGACCTGTGCGCCTGAGGGACACACTGGGCTTCGCTTTCCAGGCGCTGGGCAGCCACAGCGCGCGCACCTGGCTGACCCTGCTCGCCGTGGGGCTCGGGACCGCCGCTGTGGTCCTGCTGAGCGCCCTGGGGGAGGGGGCGCGGGCCTATGTGGAGGACGAGTTCACCCAGCTCGGGACCCACCTGCTGATCGTCTTTCCGGGGCGCAACGAGACCACCGGCGGGCCCCCGCCCCTGCTCGGGGAGACCGCCCGGGACCTGACCCTGGACGACGCCCTGGCCCTGACCCGGGCCCGGGGCGTGGCGCGGTTGGCCCCGTTGAGCGTGGGTCAGGCGAAGGTCTCCGCCGGGAGCCGGGAGCGCGAGGTGAACATCATCGGCACCACCGCGGACTTCCTGGGGGTGCGCCACCTGTCCATGGCCCAGGGGCAGTTTCTGCCCCCCGGTGACCCCACCCGCGGGCACGCCGTGGTGGTGCTGGGCAAGACCCTGGCGAGTGAGCTGTTCGGCCACCACCAGGCGGTGGGGGGCTGGGTGCGCATCGGCGAGCGGCGCTTCCGGGTGACCGGCATCCTGGCCGATACCGGGCAGTCCCTGGGCGACACATTGGACGATCTGGCCATAATCCCGGTCGCCTCCGCCCAGGCCCTGTTCAACAGCCCCGGGCTGTTCCGCATCCTGGTGGAGGCCCGCGGCCGTTCGGCCCTGCCCGGGGCCGAGGCCGCCATCAAGGATCTGATTCGCGCCCGCCACGAGGGGGAGGACGACGTGACCGTCATCACCCAGGACGCCATGCTGGCCACCTTCGACAAGATCCTCAAGGCCCTGACCCTCGCGGTAGCCGGCATCGGGGCCATCAGCCTGGCGGTGGCCGGGGTCCTGATCATGAACGTCATGCTGGTGTCCGTGTCCCAGCGGACCGCCGAGGTCGGCCTGCTCAAGGCCCTGGGGGCGGCCCAGGGTCAGGTCGCCGCCCTGTTCATCGCCGAGGCATTGCTATTGGCCGGGGCCGGGACCCTGGCCGGGCTGGGCCTGGCCCTGGGGGCGGTGCAGGGCTTCAACGGCATCTTCACGTCCTTCCAGTTGGTCATCCCGGCCTGGGCGCCGATTGCGGCGGTGGCGGTGTCCCTGGGCTCTGGCCTGGTCTTTGGCCTGGCCCCGGCCCTGCGTGCCGCCCGGCTCGACCCGGTGGTGGCCCTGACCGGGCGCTGAGGGTCGGGTAGACTTACCCTATGGCCGGCAAAGACACCGTTTCCAAGACCCTGCTGAAGCGCATCGTCGTCGATCTGGCGCGATATCTGTTTCATCTGGAGATTGAGGCGTTGGAGGTGCTCGACACGGAGCAGCAGCGGGTGGAGGACCGACGTGCGGACTTGGTGGTGCTGGCACGGGACGCCGACGGCGAGTTCCTGCTCCATGTGGAGATCCAGAACGACAACGACCCGCGCATGCCCCTGCGGATGCTGCGCTACCGCACGGACCTGATGCTCGCCTGGCCGGGGCGGGACGTGCGGCAGTATCTGGTCTACATCGGTCGGGCGGCCCTGAGCATGGCCGACAAGGTCCAGGGCTGGCGCTTGGACTACGGCTACGGCCTGATCGACATGCACCGCATCGACTGTCGGACGTTGATGGACCAGGGCAGCGCGGATGCCCTGGTGCTGGCGGTCCTGTGCGACTTCCAAGGTCGCGACCCTCGGGCGGTGGTGCGCGAGATTCTGACCCGCTTGCAGCAATTGACCCAGGACTCACCTCGGCGTTTCCGGGAATACCTGGGGATGCTGGAGATCCTGTCCACCAACCGCGACCTTGCGCAGACCATTCGGGAGGAGGAAAAGATGCTGACCATCGCCGTTGAAGAGCTACCGTCCTATAGCCTCGGCCATGAGGCCGGGCTGGAGCAGGGCTTGGAGCAGGGCCTGGAGCAGGGCGAATTGGCCGCCGCCCGGGCCATGCTCCAACGCCTGCTCGAGCGCAAATTCGGCCCCTTGGACGACGAGACCCGGGCGCGCATCGCCGCGGCACCCCTAGACCGGCTCTGGGGCTGGGCTGAGCGGGTGCTGACCGAGGGCTCCACCGCGGCGGTACTGAATTGACGGTGTAGGTCGAAGCGCCGTGGCGGTTCCGCCAGGCCATGGGCCAAGTCCAAGAGCGGCACAACCGGCAAGCGCCGGTCCGGTCGCTGCCCCAATCCAACCCAGCCACCTGCCATGCTCACCCAGGACTTCGTCGCCTATACCCTCGGCGCCCTGAGGGCGCGACGCGGGCGCAGCCTGCTGACCTTGCTGGGCATCGCCATCGGGGTCGCCGCGGTGGTCCTGCTCACCGCCATAGGCGAGGGGGTGCACCGCTTTGTGCTGGCGGAGTTCACCCAGTTCGGCTCCAACCTGATCGGCATAGCCCCGGGCAAGACCAGTACCCTGGGCATGTCCGGGGCCGTGGTGAGCAACATCAGGCCCCTGTCCATGGCCGATGCCAGGGCCCTGGACCGGGTCCCCGGGGTGACCGCTGTGGTGCCCATGGTCCAGGGCAATGTGGCGGTGGAGGCCAGCCCGGCGGGGGGTGGGACCCGCACCCGGCGCAGCCTGGTCCTGGGGGCGGGCAGCCAGGTCCCCCTGGTGTGGCAGATGCGCCCGGCCATAGGACGCTTCCTGCCCGCGGAGGAGGCCGGGGCCCGCGCCTTTGCGGTGCTGGGGGCCAAGCTCCGTCAGGAACTGTTCGGGGCGACCTCTCCGCTCGGGGCGCGTATCCGGGTCGGGGCCGAACCCTACCGGGTCATAGGGGTCATGGAGCCCAAGGGGCAGATGCTCGGCTTCGACCTGGACGACACGGTGTTCATCCCGGTGGAGCGGGCCCTGGCCATGTTCGACCGGGATAGCCTGATGGAGATCGACCTGCTCTACGGCCCCGACCAGGACGGCGACGCGGTGGCCACCCGGGCCAAGGCCCTGCTCAAGCTGCGTCACGGGGCCGAGGACTTCACCGTCACCACCCAGGACCAGGTCCTGGAGGTGCTCGGCTCGGTGCTGGACGTGCTCACCGCCGCGGTGGGGGCCCTGGGGGGTATATCGCTGGCGGTGGGGGGTATCGGCATCCTCACCATCATGACCATTGCCGTGCGCGAGCGGCGCCGGGAGATCGGCCTGCTGCGGGCCCTGGGGGCGGCGCAGGGGCAGATCCTGGTGCTGTTCCTCGGCGAGGCGGTACTGCTGGCGACCCTGGGGGGCCTGGCCGGGCTGGCGCTGGGGGCCGGAGGTGCCTGGCTCATTGCGGCCGCGGTCCCGGCCCTGCCGACCCAGATCGCCTGGGGCTTCGTCCTGCTCGCCCTGGTCACCGCGGCCCTGATCGGCCTAGGGGCCGGGGTCCTGCCGGCCCTGGCCGCCGCGCGGCTGGACCCGGTGGAGGCGCTGCGGGATGAATAGGAAGCCGTCCGCTGCGGACGAAAGCATTCCGAGGTTGAAACCTGTCCCCGCGACCCCCCATCATGGGGTCCTGCCTATCCATCGCCATGAGGTTGACCATGTCCAGTCTTCGCCGTCTGACCGCCGCCTGCCTGCTGCTCGCCGCCGCGTCCGCCCCGACCTGGGTCCAGGCCGATGCCGTCGAGGACGCCATCGAGTACCGCCAGGGGCTCATGGACATCTTCTCTTGGAACCTGACCCGCATGGGCTCCATGGTCAAGGGCGAGACCCCCTTCGACGCCGCTGCCTTCAAGGGGTATGCCGCCGACCTGGCCGCCGCGTCCGCGCTCAATTTCATGGCCGGCTTCCCCGACGACTCGGTGAGCGATGAGAGCGAGGCCAAGGACGAGATCTGGCTGAACAAGGCCGACTTCGATGCCAAGCACCAGGCCTTCAAGGAGGCGACCGCCAAGCTCGCCACCGTCGCCGCCGCCGGCGAGGAGGGTGCCACCCGCGAGCAATTCAAGGAGGCCGCGGGGGCATGCAAGGCCTGTCACAAGGAGTTCAAGAAGTAATTGGCTACTAGGGTTCCTTGAGCGACCCCCATCTGCACAGATGAGTCAAATTTTGCAGGGCTCCAACTTGGCCTGGTCGAACAACGCGGCGAACGCCTGGCTCAGGCGGTGCATGGCGGTGGCGACGGGGCGGTTGGGGGCCTTGGGGCAGCCGTCGAACAGTTGGGACAGGCCCGGGCGCAGGATGCGACTGTGGACCTTGGTGAAGAACAGGGCGACCCGGATGCCCA
>DYRB01000009.1 GCA_020718945.1 Lamprocystis purpurea
GGCGCCCGGCGGGCTCAAAGCTCCAGCCGCGAGGCCCGGGTCAGGGCCGAGAAGCGCACCCCGCGCAGGCCGCCGATCTCCAGGCGCATACGCTCGATCTCCGCCGGACGGCCGCGGATGATGATGGTCTCCAGGCAGTTGTGGTGGTCCAGGTGGACGTGGGTGGTGGCGACCACATGCACATACTCGTCGTGCTGGATGTCGAGCATCTGCTGGGTCAGGTCACGCTGGTGGTGGTCGTAGACGATGGTCAGGACCCCGGCGACCTCGGCCTCGGGGTCCTCCCAGGTCTGTTCCACCAGGCGTTCGCGGATCAGGTCGCGCACCAGCTCGGAGCGGGAGGCATAGCCCTTGCCGACCACCCGGCGGTCGAGTTCCTCCAGCAGGGGGCGGGGCAGGGAGACGCTGAAGCGGATGGTGTCGTCTGGGTTCTGCATGTCGGTGGCGGGTCCTCCGTTGGTGCGGCCTGGCGGCAGACCCAGAGGATACCTCAGGCGGGACGGCGCCCGCGCGGCGCCCAAACGAAAGAGGCCCCGCGACCTGGGGTCGCGGGGCCTCGTTAGTCCCCAGGATCGGGGTTGGCCTTACTGGGTCTTGGTCAGATCCGCGGTCTGCACGGCCTGGACTTCGACCACCGGGGTCCGATCCTGCTCGGCGGCGCTGTCGCCGTTCGAAAGGACCACGGCGGTTTGCACGCCACCGACGACCAGAGCGATTGCTGCGAGTACACCCAACATGTTACGTCTCCTGTTCAGGTAGTTTGGCTGGATTGGTGATCATTATATTAGCGATTGCTAAATAAGCAAGGACTAATTTAGCTGCCCTTGCAGTGCGTCCTGGCAGCAGCTTGGGGAGGGGCCAGGGCTTGGCGAGCGCGTCGTAACACTATAACATCCGGTCCGGTCCTCCCGAGATTGTGTCGTCCCATGCCCGCACCCCCGATCACCCCATCGCGCCGGCCACACCCCCTGGTGTCGGTCCGTCCAGATCCCTGTTGTGGGGCGCCGTGGCGGCGGCCCTGCTGACCCCTGCCGTAGCCCCGGCGGCGAGCGACCCCGAGATCGCCGAGCTGCGATCCATGATCAATCAGATGAAGCAGCAGTACGAAGCCCGCATCCGCGACCTGGAGCGCCGCCTGGCCAAGGCCGAGGCCAAGGGACCCGCCGAGCCTAAGCGACGGTTCAAGAACAAGCGATACGTTCTGGACCGGGGGACGGGCCTCTGGCCCGTCTGGCGGGCGGGACGCCCGCCCCCCAGATGCCTCAGTTGTTTCTGAACTGTTCCTAGGGGCTGGGCGGTGGCGGGTTTCAGGTGCACCGCCGCCGCATCCAGCGCCTGGTCGGGGGTCGCCTCTCCGGCGGTGATCTGGGCTATGGCCTGGCCCAGGGCGGTCCAGTAGCGGGTCATGGCCGGGGTGCTGGGGGCGGGCTCGCTGCGCTTTGCCCGGTCGCGCCGAGGCGGCGCTTCCACGGCGGTTCCGGCCGCGGCGTCAGGCGATGGCCTCGAATTCGGAATTGCTGGCGGCTCGTCGGGCCTGGGTGCAAGGCTGGCGGCGGGGCGCCCATGTCGCTAGACTGCCGGCCTTCGCGTCAGGTCGCCAAGGCCAGCCACCGGGACCCCTCCATGCATCGAACCAGCGGTATCCTCCTGCATCCGACCTCCCTTCCCGGGCCCTATGGCATCGGCGACCTGGGGCCCGGGGCCTTCGGGTTTGTGGACTTCCTCCAGGCCGCTGGTCAGGGGTTGTGGCAGATGTTGCCCCTCGGCCCCACCGGTTACGGGGACTCACCCTACCAGTGCCTGTCGGCCTTTGCCGGCAATCCCTTGCTGATCAGCCCGGACCTGTTGGCCGAGGACGGCTGGCTCGATGCGGCGGATCTGGCGGGGCCGACCTTCCCGGACGAGCGGGTGGACTTCGGCGCAGTGCGGCGCTGGAAGCTCGACCTGCTGGGGCTGGCCTGGGAGCGCTTCCGGGAGCGGGCTGGGGCCGAGGACCGGGAGGCCTTCGCTGCCTTCTGCCGCGGTCAGGCCCACTGGCTGGACGCCTATGTGCTCTACGCCGGGCTCAAGGCGACCCATGAGCAACGCCCCTGGACCGAGTGGCCGCAGAAACTGGCCCTGCGCGCCCCGGCTGCCCTGGCCGCCTGGGGCGAGGTCCATGCCGAGGGTCTGGAGCGCGAGCGCTTCCTGCAATTCCTCTTCGCCCGCCAGTGGCGGCGCCTGCGGGCCTATGCCCGGGAGCGAGGGGTGCGCCTGGTGGGCGACATCCCCATCTTCGTCGCCCACGACAGCAGCGAGGTCTGGAGCCACCCGGAGTGGTTCTACCTCGATGCCCAGGGGGTGCCGGAGGTGGTCGCCGGGGTGCCGCCGGACTATTTCAGCGCCACCGGCCAGCGCTGGGGCAATCCCCTGTACCGCTGGGACCGTCTGGCGGAGACCGGCTACGGCTTCTGGGTGGACCGCCTGCGCCACACCCTGGAGTTGGTGGACCTGGTGCGCATCGATCACTTCCGCGGCTTCGCCGCCTATTGGGAGATCCCCGGGGAGGAGGCGACGGCGGTGCGCGGGCGCTGGGTCCCGGGGCCTGGGCGCGACCTGTTTCGGGCGCTGCGTGAGGCCCTGGGGGCGGAACTGCCGCTGATCGCCGAGGACCTGGGGGTCATCACCGAGGACGTGGAGGCCCTGCGCGACGACCTGGAACTGCCCGGCATGGCCATACTCCAGTTCGCCTTTGAGTCCACCGAGGGCGGCTTCGGCAACAACCAGTACCTGCCCCACAACCATCGCCGGAACCTGGTGGTCTACACCGGGACCCACGACAACAACACCGTTCTGGGCTGGTGGGCGGGGGCCGAGGAGCCCCTGCGCGACCATGTGCAGCGGTATCTGAACACGGACGGGGCCGAGGTCCATTGGGACCTGATTCGCGCCGCCTTGGCCTCGGTGGCCGACGCCGCCCTGTTCCCCCTGCAAGACGCCCTCGGCCTGGGTGCCGAGGGTTGTATGAACCGCCCCGGGACCACGCAAGGCAACTGGAACTGGCGCCTGGCCTCGGCCGGCCTCACCCCGGACCTGGCGGCGCGGCTGCGCGAACTCTGTGGCCTCTACGGGCGTCTCTCCCACCCGGCGGACTAGACCTGGAAACCGCAATTCGGCTGCAACCAAGCGCAAAAAACGCCGATGGTTCAGCCGCTTAACAGGTGCGTTCCGGTCACCGGCAGGGTCCGCTGGACGCTAGACCCAAGTCGTTGTCGATTTGCGTCCATTTGCGTTCATTTGCGGCTGAAATGCCCTTCTTAGAGTGACGGTCGGTCACTCGTCCAGGGCCTTGAGCGAGCGCTTGCGGAACACCTGCATCTCCTTGGCCGCCTGGACATCGCCCTTGGCCTGCGCGGTGGCTATGCCTTGGTCGAAGGCGGACAGCGCCTCGGCGTGGCGCCCCGCCGCCGCCAGGGCCTTGCCGTAGAGCTTCCAGGCCGCCGAGTAGCCGGGGTCCAGCCGCACCGCCTCGGCCAGGTGGGGGACGGCCGCCTCGGCCTGGCCCTCGTTGAGGTAGGCGTTGCCCAGGCCGTAGCGCAGCAAAGCCGAGTCTTGGCCGCGGGCCAGCATCGCCTCGAAGTTTCCGATCACGCCCATCTCTTGCCCCCGCCTGCCACATTGGTGCCGAGCCGCGCTTTGACGGTTGTCAATGCTATGACCGGTACTTGTAAATTGACCTCGGTCGGGGTACGTTTTATCACCGCTCAGCGGCGTGCCCCCGGGCACCGATGTTTGTCCGCAATCGCCTTAATAGGCCAATTAAGAATATTAGGAGGATGCTATGGTCACTTTCGCCGAACTGCACGGGCAGAATCACAAGATCACCGAGCTGTCGAACGTCTTTCTCTACCTGATCAAGGATCGCGCCATGTGCGACACCGAGGTCACCTGCGACCTGTTCTTCGAGTTCACCAAGAAGGTCCGGGAGCACGTCGAGTTGGTGGACAAGCAGTTGTGTGGGCGCCTCATCTCCCACCCGGACCAGGCGGTGAAGAACACCGCCAACCGCTTCCTGTCCGGGTCCGCGGAGATCAAGCGGATCTTCGGCTCCTACCTGCGGGACTGGTGCTCGGAGAAGCACAAGGAACTCAATGTCCGCAACCATGACCGCTTCGTGGACGAGACCAACCAGATGTTCACCCTGGTCCTGGAGCGCATCCAGCGCGAGACCGAGCACCTGTATCCCCTGATCCGCAGGCTGGACCAGAAGGACCTGAAAGACCTGGCGGCTTGAGTCGGTGTGGTCAGTGGTTGGTGGCCACTAGCCACTAGCCACCAGCCACTGTCTAGCGCCGCTCCTTGATCTCGATCCCCAGGGAGCGGAGCTTGCGGTACAGGTGGGTGCGCTCCATGCCCGCCTCCTTGGCCATCTTGCTGACATTGCTCGCGTGCTTGTCGAGCTGGTACTCGAGATAGGCCTTTTCGAACTGTTCCCGCGCCTCCCGCAGGGGCTGGTCGAAGGACACCAGTCCCTCGATGGACTGGGGCTGGCTGGTCGGGGCACTGCCCCCCAGGGCCGCCTCGACCTCGGCCTGGGTGACCTCCAGGCCGGCCCCCAGGATCAACACCCGCTGCACCAGGTTCTTCAGTTCCAGCACATTGCCCGGCCAGGGGTAGTTGCGCAGGAAGTTTTGCGCCCCGACGCTGAAACGCCGGTAGGGGAGCTTCTCGTGGGTGGAGAAGTAGTCCACGTAGAAGTTCAGTAAGTCCGGGACGTCCTCGTTGTGCTCGCGCAGCGGCGGGACCTGCAAGGGGACCACGTTCAAGTGATAGAAGAGGTCCTCGCGGAAACGCCCGGCACGCACCTCCTCCTCCAGGTTGCGCTGGGTGGCGGCGACGATGCGCACGTCGATGGCCACCGGGTCCGTCCCGCCCATGCGCAGGAAGGCCCCGGTGTCCAGGGCCCCGAGGAGTTGGGACTGGGCCTCCAGGTCCATGTCCGCCACCTCGTCGAGCAGCAGGGTCCCGCCGGCGGCCTGCTCCAGGGCACCGTAGTGGATATGTCCGCCGGTCTCGCTGCCGAACAGCTCCCGGGCGGCGTTGCCGCGGGTGATGACCGAGACGCCCAGGTCCACGAAGGGGCGCTCGCGCCGGGCACTCTGGGAATGCAGGTAGCGGGCGAAGGTTTCGCGCCCGCTGCCAGGCTCCCCGGTAATCAGCACCCAGGTATCGTGGGCGGCGATGCGCTTGACCTGCTCGCGCAGGCGCTGCATGGCGGTACTGCGCCCGGCGGGCTCCTGCACCTGGGGGGTGCGGCGGCGCAACCCGATGTTCTCCTTGTGGAGCTTGTCCGCCTCCAGGCCGCGCTCGACGGTGAGCAGGAGCTTGGCCATGGACAGGGGCTTTTCCAGGAAGTCGTAGGCCCCCAGGCGGGTCGCCTCCACGGCGGTCTCCACCGTGCCGTGCCCGGACATCATGACCACCGGGCAGGGCAGGCCCTCGTCCTCGGCCCACTCCTTGAGCAGGCTGATGCCGTCCATGTCGGGCATCCAGATGTCCAGCAGGATCAGGTCGGGACGGCGGTCGCGGAGCGCCCGCCGGGCGCCCTCGCCGTTCTCGGCGGAGGTGACGGCATAGCCCTCGTCCTCCAGGATCTCCTTGACCAGGCGCCGGATCTCCGGCTCGTCGTCTACCACCAGGATGTGCGTTGCGCTCATAGTGCTCCGGTTGGCCTGCGGGGTCCGCTCCCGAGGCCGGGTCTGTGGGGGTGCGCCGACCTGGGTCGGCCGGTTGGGCTCAGGTCCCGTCGGTTGGGCCGGGTTCTGGGTCCGCTCCGGGCGCTGGGGGCGGGTCCGGTTGGTCGCCTCGCCATACGGGCAGGCGGGCCGTGATGCAGGCCCCCCGGTCGCGGTTTTCCGCTCGAATCATACCGCCGTGTTCCTCAATTATCTTCTTGACGATGGCCAGCCCGAGCCCGGTGCCCTTGGCCTTGGTGGTCACATAGGGCTCGAACAGGCGTCCCAGCATGTCCGGTTCGATGCCTGGCCCATCGTCCTCGATGCACAGTTCCGCCACCGGGCCCTCGGCCTCGGCCACCAGGGTGGTCCTGACCCGAACCTGCCCGCCCGGGTGCCCCTCCATGGCCTCCTGGGCGTTCTTCACCAGGTTATGCACTACCTGGCGCAGGCGCAGCGGGTCCCCCAGGACCTGGGCCTGGGGCGCCCCCAGGCGGATGTCCAGGTTCAGGTCCCCGCCCGCGCTGCGGTAGAGATCCAGGACCTCACAGACCAGCCGGTCCAGGGCCACGGGCTGGGCGTGCATCTGCGGGGTGCGGGCATAGTTGGAGAAGTCGTTGACCATCGCCTTCATGGCCTCGACCTGCTGGACTATGGTGCGCGTGGCCCGGTCCAGCAGCCCTGCATCGGCCTCCGGGAGCTTGGCCAGCAGCTTGTGGCGCAGGCGTTCGGCAGAGAGCTGTATGGGGGTGAGCGGGTTCTTGATCTCGTGGGCCAGGCGCCGGGCCACCTCGCCCCAGGCGGCGTCGCGCTGGGCCATGACCAGGGTGGTGACATCGTCGAAGACCACCACATGGCTGCGCCCCGCCGCCTCTGGTTCGGGCAGGGGGCTGCCCCGGCACATCAGGACCTGGCGACCCTCACCGCCAAACAGGGTGACTTCGGCGCGCCAGTCCTGGTCTCCACTCAGGTGCAGGTGGACCGCCTCGACCCAACGTGACAGGCGCGGCTGGGCATGCTCTAGCTCCGCCAGGGACGGGGTATCGGTCTCGGCCAGGTGCAGTTGCAGGATCTGGTGTGCCGCCGGGTTGGCGGTGCGCAGCCGGTGCTCCGGGTCGAAGACCATGACCCCGGAGGAGAGGCGCCCGAGCACGGTCTCCAGATAGGCGCGCTGGGACTCCACCGCCTGCTGGCTGCGATCCGCCGCGTCGCGGGCCTGGGCAATGCGTCGGGTCATGGCATTGAACGAGGAGACCAGGAAGGCCAGTTCGTCGTCGTGCCTGGGCTGGGGGAGTTGCTGCTCGTAGTCCCCGTCGGCCACGGCCCGGGTGCCCCGGGCAATGTCGGCTACCGGCTGCACCAGTCGGCGGGCGGTGTGGAAGGCGGCGATCAGGGCGGCCATGAGCCCGGCGACCAGGACCAGGGACAGGGTGAGCGAGAAGCTCACCTTGATGGACTGGCGCAGATAGGCCAGCTCCCGGTAGTGGTTGTAGGCATTCTCCAATCCAGCGGCCAGCTCGGTGATGCGGTCCGAGGTGGGGAATATGGCCTGGAGCGTCAGCGTTCGCCCGCGCGGGTCCGGGACCAGGGTGCGTACCACCAGATCGCCGGAAGCGTCGGTCTCCAGGGCCACATAGTTCTTGCCGTTGCGCACCCCCTGGAGGATCTCCCGGTCCGGCTGGTCGGCGACCAGCTTGCTCGGGTCCTCGTTGGCGGTGCCGTAGACCTGGCCGGTGGGCCCGAAGACTGTCAGTTCCAGGGCCCCGGCCTGTTCGCGCAGGTCGCTCAAGGTCAGGGCCAGGGCCGTGGCAGAGCGGTCCTCAATACCCGACAGCAACTGCTCGGCGTACTTGGCCAGGACGCGCTGGTTGAGGTCCAGGGAGGCCCGGTTTAGGGTCAGGGCGTCCTGCATGGCCCGGTCCACTTCCACGTCGAACCAGGCGTCGATGCCGCGCAGCAGGAAGCCCAGCGAAAAGTAGTAGACCACCCCGACGGGCAGCAGGGAGATGAGGGCGAACAGGACCACGATGCGGGCGGTGAGCCGCGACCCGGCCGCCTGCCCCCGGTAGCGGCGCACCAGGTGCACCACGTTGACCGCGACGACCCCGACCAGGGCCACCAGCCCGGCCAGCACCAGGAACAGCAGGGGGACAAAGGCGCGGCTGAGCTGTTCGGAGCGCTGGACCGCATCGCTCATCAGGTCCAGGGCGACGAACAGGCCCAACAACAGGGCCGCCGCCGAGAGGGCGCCGAGGCCCTTCCACCGCCTCATGGCTCTATGGGCCACTTGGTCCAGCCGGTGGAGAGCTTCCAGGACGGGCGCAGGTAGGCCATGGGGCGCAGGGGCAGGGGCAGTTCTTCGATGTCCAGTTCGGCCTTGAGGTGGACATCGTAGGCGGTGTTCGGCTTGAGGCTGGCCGCCCCGATCAGGGGGATGCCCTTGAGCTCGCCCAGGGCGGAGATGGCCGCCTCCCGGGTGACGAAGCTGCGCCCGGACTCCGCCGGGAGCTGGGAGACCACGAAGCGCTCCGACAGGGGCTTGTAGCGGATGGCGTAGCGCAGGCGCCGGTCGAGCAGGTTGTCGGCCCAGATCCAGGCCCCGCGGGGACGGACCTGCATGTGCACCTCTATGGTCAGGGGGACGCCGTTGTCCAGGGCCTCCAGGGCCAGCTCGCTGAAGCCGTAGTGGATGCGGGCGTCCAGCACGAAGGTGTCGCCGTCCAGATGGGTCTTGGCCGACTCGACCCGGAAGCCCCCCGCCTGGACCGGCAGTGCGATCAGGGCTATCAATAGCCAGGCCATGGCCCAAGCAGGCGTCCAGACAGGCGACCGGGCGCGCACCGCGTTCATGGGGCTCGGCCCAGGAGGGCATAGTAGAAGCCGTCCATGCCCCCGGGTTCGGGGAGTATCTGGCGCCCCGGGCCCCGGGCCAGGCCCCAGTCCGCGGCGATGGTCCGGGTCTGGGCGTCCGGGGTGCGGGCCAGGAATGCCTCGATCTGGTCCTGGTTCTCCTCGGGCAGCAGGGAGCAGGTCACATAGAGCAGGGTGCCGCCGGGGGTCAGCAGGGGCCAGGCGGCGTCCAGGATGCGCCCCTGCAACCCGGCGAGTTGGGCTATGTCGGTGTCCCGACGCAGCCACTTGATGTCCGGGTGGCGGCGGATCACCCCGGTGGCCGAGCAGGGGACATCCAGCAGGATGCGGTCGTAGGTCCCCTGGGCCCAGTCGCCCTGGGGCCGGGCGGCGTCACCGACGCAGGTGCGCGCGGCCAGGCCCAGGCGCTCCAGGCCCTGGGTGACCCGGGCCAGGCGCTCCGGGTCCAGGTCGATGGCGGTCAGGTCCAGGGCGTTGCCGGTCCGCTCCAGGATGTGCGCCGCCTTGCCCCCGGGGGCGGCGCAGGCGTCCAGGACCCGCTCGCCTGGCCGGGCATCGAGCAGGACGGCGGCCAGTTGGGCCCCGGCGTCCTGGACCGAGACCAGGCCGGCGTCGAAACCGGGCAGCCGCGCCGTAGGTACCGGGGTGTCCAGGACCAGGGCCGCGTCCGCCTGGGGCAGGGGGCGGCAGGGGATCTCGGCCTCTGCCAGCAGCCCGGCATAGGCGTCGCGGTCACCGCGCAGGGTGTTGACCCGGAGCGTCATGGGCGGGTGGGCGTTGGCCGCATCGCAGATGCCCTGCCAGTGGTCTGGCCAGGCGGCCTGGATGCGCTGCAACAGCCAGTCTGGGAACAGCCAGCGCACCCGGGGCTCGGCGACGATGCGGGCCTCGATCTGCGCCCCCTCGCGCTCGTAGCGGCGCAGCAGGGCATTGACCAGGCCCGAGGCCCAGGGGCGTTTGCGGGACTTGGCCGCCGCCACGGTGGCGGCCACCGCGGCATGGGGCGGTATACGGGTGCCGACGAGCTGATAGAGGCCCACCAGGATCAGGGCCTCGAGGTCCCGGTCCGCGGGTTTGAGGGGCCTGTGCATCAGGCCGGCGGCCAGGGCCTCCAGGCGCGGCAGCAGGCGTAGGCTGCCGTAGGCCAGTTCCTGGACCAGGGCCCGGTCGCGCCCGTCGGCCAGGGCCAGGACCTGGGGTGCCCCGAGGGCTTGGGTGAGGGAGCGACCGCGGTGGCGCACCGCCTCCAGAACGGCGGCGGCGGCGGAGCGGGGGTTGGCGCCGGTGTCTATTCCGGCGCCGACCGGGGAAGGGGGAGGCGGTCCGGCCCGGCCCGGGCGGCGCTCAGCCAAGGGACTGCCCGGCCAGGTTGCGGGCATTGAGCAGCTCGGCGGCGGCCATGGGGCGCTTGCCGGGGAGCTGCAGCCGGGTGATGCGCAACGAGCCGGCGCCGGTGGCCACGTCGATCCCCGCCTTGGAGGTGGCGACCACGGCCCCGGGCGCCGCTGTTGCCGCCCCGGGGATGGGCTCAGCGGCCCACACCCTCAGGGTCTGGCCGGCCAGCCGGGTCTCGGCCACCGGCCAGGGGTCGAAGGCGCGGACCTGGCGGTCTATGGCCTCCGCCGGGGCCGACCAGTCGATCAGGGCCTCGTCCTTGGTGAACTTGCGGGCATAGACCGCCAGGCCGTCGTCCTGGGGGACTGGGATCAGGGTGCCGGCGAGGATACCGGGCAGGGCCTCCAGCAGGGCCTGGGCACCCAGGATGCAGAGGCGGTCGTGCAGGCTGCCGCCGGTCTCCCGCTCGGCCATGGGGGTGGCCCGGACCAGGTACATGGGGCCCGTATCCAGGCCCTTCTCCATGCCCATGATGGTCACCCCGGTCTGGGTGTCGCCGGCCAGGATGGACCTCTGGATGGGGGCGGCGCCGCGCCAGCGCGGCAGCAGGGAGGCGTGGACATTGACGCAGCCCAGGCGCGGGGCGGCGAGCACCGGCGGGGGCAGCAGCAGGCCGTAGGCGACCACCACCATCAGGTCCGCGCCCCAGGCCGCCAGGGCCGCCTGGGCGTCGGGGTCGCGCAGGGTCTCGGGTTGGGCGACCGGCAGGCCCAGGGCTTGGGCGGCCTGCTTCACCGAGCTGGGGGCAACCTGACGTCCCCTCCCGGCGGGGCGGTCGGGCTGGGTGTAGACGGCGAGCACCTGGTGGCCGGCCTCCACCAGGGCGTTGAGGCAGGGTACGGAGAACTCCGGGGTACCGGCGAAGAGGATGCGTGCAGCCATGCCTGGGGTATCCGTCAGCGGTGATAGTGGGGCTTAGCAGCGCTGGGCCTGTTGCATCGCAGCAGGGCGGACCGGGTCATCAGATGGCCTGCCGCTTGGGTTCGCGCTGGGCGGGGGTCTGGTCCTTCTGGTCCTTCTCCAGGCGGCGGCGGATGCGCTGGCGCTTCAGGGACGACAGGTAGTCGACGAACAGCTTACCGTCCAGGTGGTCGATTTCGTGCTGGATGCAGACCGCCAGCAGGCCGTCGGCGGCCAGTTCGAAGGGGCGGCCGTCGCGGTCCAGGGCGCGCACCCGCACCCGCTCGGCGCGGACCACGGGCTCGAAGAATCCTGGCACCGACAGGCACCCCTCTTCCATCTGCTCCTCGCCCTCACGGTCCAGGATCTCCGGGTTGATCAGGCACAGGGGGCTGTTGTGGGCGTCGGATATGTCCATGACCACCACCCGCAGCGGGACATCGACCTGGATGGCCGCCAGCCCGATCCCCGGGGCGGCGTACATGGTTTCCAGCATGTCATCCACGAGGCGGCGCACCCGGGCGTCCACCTCGCGCACCGGTTGGGCCCTGTTGCGCAGCCGCGGATTGGGGAAGGTCAGGATGGGGAGTTTTGCCATAGATCGCCCAATTCGGAAGGAAGGCCGGGCGGCGGACTGGTAGCGCCTGCAAGCCCTGGGTTAACATCGCGATAATACTACACTTGGCCACCGAGCCGAGTGTAGCGGCTTGCCCGTTCAATCCTGGAGCGACCATGCGACCCCGATCCCTAGTGCCGGTATTTTGTGGTGTCCTGATGTCCCTGCAACTGGGGTTGGGGCCCGGGGTGGCTGCCGCCGAGGAGATTGCCCTCAACCCGAACCGCCCCGAGGTCTACACGGTGCGACCCGGGGACAGCCTGTGGGACATCTCCGGGCGATTCCTCCGCGACCCCTGGGACTGGAAGAAGGTCTGGCGCGCCAACCCTGGCGTGGGCAATCCCAACCTGATCTATCCCGGGGACAAGCTGCGCCTCAGCATGGAGGGCGGGCGCCCGAGGATCCATCGCGACGGCGGTGGCGAACGGGTGGTGAAGCTCTCGCCGCGGGTGCGGGTGGAGGAACTGGACGCCCCGGTCCCGGCCATCCCCATCGGCGCCATAGCCCCCTTCCTGAGCCAGCCCTACGTGGCCGACCGGGACAGCATCGACCAGGCCCCCTACGTCGTCAGCTTCCAGGACGAGCACATCACGGCCGGGCTTGGGGATAGGGTCTATGTCCGGGGGATCTACGACCAGACCCTGACGAACTTCGCCATAGTCCGGCCCGGCCAGGCCTATGTGGACCCGGACACCAACGAGACCCTGGGCTTCGAGGCCGCCTTTGTCGCCAACGCACGGGTCGTGCGGCACGGAGACCCGGCCATACTCAAGGTCACTCAGTCGGGCACCGAGGTGCTGACCGCTGATCGCCTGGTCCCCGCGGCGGCCGAGGAGGTCCTGTCGAACTTCTATCCCGTCGGCGCCCCGGCGGGGCTGAAGGGGCGCATCATCTCGGTGCTCAATGGGGTCACCGAGATCGGCCAGTACAACATAGTGGTGCTGAACCTCGGGGCCAGGGACGGGGTCAAGGAGGGGCACGTCTTTGAGGCATTCCGCGGCGGGGTCGAGCGCACGGATCAGGTGCGGGCCGGCCGCAACGACTGGGACTGGCGCTCCGAGACCCCGCTGAGCACGGACTTCTGGTACGGGAGTTTCCGCCAGGACGGCTGGATCGAGAACAAGCCCTCTCCCAGCGCCCCGCTCCCCCTGCACGCCAGGGTGGAACCGCCGAACTCGGCCTATGTCACCCCCTACGAGGAGGCCGGGACCCTGATGGTGTTTCGGGTCTTCGACCGGGTGAGCTTCGCCCTGGTCATGCGCGCCACCCGGGCCATGCATGTCCTGGATACCGTAGCGGCACCGCGCCCCTGACGGTAAACCCCCCACACCGATGGATCGGGGCCCGCGTCTGAGGTCCTGGCTGACCCTGATCCAGGCCCCCGGGGTGGGGCCGCGACTGGTTGCCCGGCTCCTGGCCCATTTCGGCGACCCCGACGCCGCCCTGGCCGCAGACGCCACCACCCTGCGCGGGCTCGGTATCCCGGCGGCGGCCATTGAGGCCCTGCGTCACCCCGACGCTGCGGAACTGGACCGACTGCTCGCCTGGGCCGACCAGGGCGGGGCCGCCATCCTCCCCCGGGACGACCCTGCCTATCCCCCCCTGCTGGCCCAGATCCCCGACGCCCCGCCGGTGCTGTATGTGCGCGGCGACTTAGGCGTCCTGAGCGATCCCCAACTGGCCATAGTCGGCAGCCGCAACCCCAGCCCCCAGGGGGCCGAGACCACCCGGGACCTGGCCGAGTACCTCGCCGGCTGCGGCCTGACCATCACCAGCGGCCTGGCCCTGGGGGTGGACGCGGCGGCCCATCGCGGGGCCCTGGCGGCGGGGCGGACCATTGCCGTCCTGGGCACCGGGCTCGACCGGATCTACCCGGCGGTCCATCTGGACCTGGCCCGGCGTATCGCCGAGGTCGGCGCCCTGGTCAGCGAACTCCCCCCGGACAGCCCGCCCCGGGCCGAGCACTTCCCCAGGCGCAACCGCATCATCAGCGGGCTGTGCCTCGGCACCCTGGTCACCGAGGCGGCCCTGGGCAGCGGTTCGCTCATCACCGCCCGCCTGGCCAACGAGCAGGGCCGCGAGGTCTTCGCCCTGCCCGGGTCTATCCACAACCCCCTGGCCCGGGGCTGTCATGCCCTGATTCGCGACGGCGCACGGCTGGTGGAGTCGGCCCAGGACATCCTCGCCGAGCTAGCCCCGGCGTTGGGGGCCAGTCTGGGGGCGGTGCCGCCACTCCCAGGGGCCGCCGACGAGGGCCTGCGGCCGGCGGAGCCCGACGGGGATTACCAAAGCCTGCTCGCTGCCCTGGGTCACGACCCGGTGGCGGTGGATGACCTGATCCGCCGCACCGGTCTGCCGGCGGACAGCGTCTCTTCCATGCTCCTGTTGCTGGAGTTGCAGGGGCGGGTATCATCCTTCCCGGGAGGCCGTTTCGGTCTCGGACCCGGCACCAGGGCCTGATCCCGGCCTCACTCTGGGGCGGTGGCGTTGCAGTTGGGCGGTCTGCGAGGTAGAACAATGAACGAGTCCATGGTCGATGTCCTCATCTACCTCTACGAGAACTACATGGACGGCGAGGTCCATCCCCCCATCGACCAGGACGATCTGGAAGAGGAACTATCCGAGGCCGGTTTCTCCGGGGACGACATCCGCAAGGCCCTGGACTGGCTCGACGATCTGGTTCTCGGGGCCGAGCTGCCCCAGTATCACCCCCACACCTGCGGCTCCATGCGCCTGTACACGCAAGCGGAGTGCGAGCGGCTGGACGCCGCCGCCCGCGGCCTGCTGCTGTTCCTGGAGCAGGGCGGCATCCTCGACCCGGTCAACCGGGAACTGGTCATAGACCGGGTCCTGGCCATAGACCATACCCAGATCACCGTGGACGAGGTCAAGTGGGTGGTCCTGCTGGTCCTGCTGAACCGCCCCGGCCTGGAGCACGCCTTCTCCCAGATGGAAGAGATGGTCTACAGCGACGCCCCCGTTTACCTGCACTGACCTGGGCTTTGCCGTCGCGCCATCCCTACCCCCGGCGCGTTCCTTGCGCCTGCGCAGCGTCGACATAACGTTACGAGGTTCCTCCTGCCGCCGGGTCACCGCCCAGTTGAGCGCAATGGTGTGCACTCACCCCATTGACTTAGGGACTCCGTGCTCCCTGCCGGCCCCTTGTGAATGCTGCAACCAGATGACCAGGATCAACGCGGCCCCATACAGCATCTGCCGCACATTGGCAGCAATCCCGCCGGGCAGGCCGACAAACCGTAGCGCCTCCGGTACCAGGATCATGAACGCTGTCGCCGCGAGGCTGCCCCACAAGTTCCCCATCCCGCCGACGATGATGATAGACAAGACGAAAATGGACTCCTGGATGGTGAAACTGCTTGGGTCGATGTACGAAACATAATGGGCATACAAGGCCCCTGGAATCGCCGCGAGCATGGCACCGAACACAAAGGATTGAAGCTTGGCCCATCCCACATTCTTCCCCAGGCTCTGGCAAAAAACCTCATCCTCGCTAATGCCCACCAAGATACGGCCCAAGGCGGAGCGTTTGAGGTTGTTCGCCAGCAGAAACACGAGCGCATAACAACTTGCGGCCAGCAGAACCCATTCCCACTTGGCGGTCAAAGCATGCCCGAAAAAGCCCACCGCCGGGATTCCGGGAATGCCCATGGGCCCGCGGGTCAAATCCATCGTGTTGTTCATCACCGAAAACAGGATGACGCCCATGCCCATGCCCATGGTGCGATGGTTCCGGCGTGCAGGGTGAAATCCACGGCATCCAATATCCGTCTTCCGGGGAAGCGGTAGGAGAGCCTTTCAGCAACCAAGGTATCGTGGGCATGGGGGCACATTTACCGAATCGGAATCCACAGCGCGGCCATGCTTACTCCTTCGGCCCCGTACCTTCAAGAATGGCAGTCCGAATGCGATCCCGGTCTTCCTCGTCCAGCTTGCCGATGTTGACCAGATGTTCCGAAGTGGCGAAAAGGCTGGTGCGCAGGGTGTTGCTGAGGTACTTGATGCCGTCCAGGCTGCCGATTTCCAGGATGCTGGAACCGGCCAAGACCCGGTTCACGAGTTGGGGCGGCATGAGGAGCATGGCGGCGAAGGCATTGGCTCGGCGTTCGATGCCGTGGGGTGCCCAGGGGCCGCTGGCCAGGGACAGATGGCCGCCGAAGCCGCGGTCATGCAGGATATGGCATAGCTCATGGGCCAGGGTGAAACGGCGGCCCGCCTCGGTCGCGTTCATCGGGTGTCCGGTATTGAGCATGATGGTCGGGCGGACATCGCCGCCAGCAAGGGCGACGCCACGAACACCTCGGTCATTGATGGCCATTTCGTGGATAGCGATCCCTAGACGGTTCAACACGGCGGCGATGTCGATCCACAACGAGTCGGGCTCCGGCAGGCCCAGGTCTTCCAAGAGGTCCAGGGCGAGATCGTAACCTTCATCGTAGTTGGCGCGGGCTGCCGATAGGGGCAGATCTTCCACATGTGAGGATAGCGCCTCCGGTTCTCTGGCCGCTTCATAGGCCGCAAGGGCCAGAGTGACAAGTCGGTCGGCGTCGCGTGCACCGATGTTCGGGGAGAGTGAGCCGAACATGGCGACCACCGGGGAGAGATGTTCCACATAGAGCGGTTTATCGCGGCCGCTGAGAAGGGATTGCGCCTGCTTGCCGGCTTGCTCCATCTTGGCTTGTAGCCAGCCCAGGCCATCGGGCTTTTGGTCATCCGCGGGCCGCGGGGGGCTGAGGTACCACCGGTAACGGTTCGCCGATGAGGTGGCTTCCAGCGCCTTGAATAGATTGCGGAGTGCGGCCACTTCCGGTAAGTCGCCAGCGGTTTGTCCAAGCTCTGCGATAGCCGCCTGCATGGCCCGGTGGAGGGGCTCGGCAATCTCCGGAATGGGCGAGTAGGTACTCGCCGCGGGGACTGTGAAGTAGAAGGCTAGCGGCGACCCCGGGAGTTCCTGATTGCCCCAGGATAGCTCCACGTAATCGAGGACTCGGCGGATGAAGAGATCGGGGAACAACCCGCCTTCGCGGCAAGCGCGCAGGCTGTGCCGTTGCCACCAGGCTTGCCAGGCGACGGCGCGCGCTTCCACTACCGGATCGGGGTCGCCCAGGCTGGCCTTGACGGCCTTCATGTATCCCTGCCGGGCGCTTGCGACCTGGACACCTTCCGGAAACCGTTGCTCGTGGAACAAGGGGTCCCAGTTCTCCACCAGCCATTGGAGCAGGGGCAGCAGGTGCCAGGTGACGCTATCGTGCAATGCCCCCTGTGCCCGGTGCTCACACAGGTTTTCCCCCCGGTGCCAAATGCGGAACGCGCCCCAGGAGGCGGATTGGGCGGGCGCGGCAGCTTGGCCTGCGTGAGGGTCGGGGACAAAGCGGTACTGGACCGCGAAGCGCGCCTTGTCGCCAAAGGTATGCCAGGTTGTCATTCCGGATCACCGCGCATCAGGTCGCCGATGTCGTTCGACGACCATAGCTTGCGGACCTCGCGGCGCTTGACCCGCTTTTCTCGTATCCATTGGTTGACGAGCTTTTGGTCCACTTCATTCCAGCCTATCGGGTGGCCGTGCCATTGGCCCGGCGCATGTTCATGGCCTTTGAAGGCGATGCCGCTGTACACCGCATAGCGGCATTTCCCAACTTGTTCGCTGCTATTCAGAAGTTCCTGTGCTATGTCCCAACTCCAGCGCGGGCAAAGGGTGCCGCTCTTGCCGTGATGCCAAGGCTCCTTGTGTTTTGGGTTACGTTCGTACCGCATGGCGTCAGGGATATGGAAGGTGATCGACCGCGCCCGGTGCGCCTGGCAGTCTTGGCGTTCCTGGTACCTCGCATGTCTGCGCCTGCGCGTGGAACTGTACCACAGGAGCGAGGGATCATCTGCGGGGGCGGTTGTCGTTGGTGTACAACATGAGGGGCCCGGTGAAGGGGGTTCGAGGAGCCTGTGGGACTTAGGATGAATCGGCTGCGGAAGCGGGACAACGGCCCCTTTCTCCCCGGAT
>DYRB01000339.1 GCA_020718945.1 Lamprocystis purpurea
CCCTCCTGGTCCCGCGGCGGCCGTGACGCGGTGTCACTCAGTCCTGCCGCTCTTGTGCATGTGGAAGCTGTCACGCAGGACCATGTCCTCGTCGCCTATCCCAATGAAGCGAAGCAACGCGGCCTGCCCATCCCGGTTGCTCATGACCGCGATGGGGAAGATGCGGAAGTGCTGCGGGTAGAGTCCCGCCAGCCTTTCCGCCTCGACATAGTAGTAATCCCAGTACTTGCCGATGGCCTCGCGCATGCTCGCCGCCTCGAAATTGGGAAGGGTCTTGTCCCACACTGGGTCGAGCTGATAGGTAGTGCCGTCGTGCGCCTGCCAGAAGTTGCGGCTGGTGTAAAACGGTGTGCGCGTAATCAAGGACTTGAAGCGATCCGCCAGCCAAAGCGACGGCCAACGTCGGATGGCGGCCTGGACCACCCAACTGTCGATGGTTTGCTCGCGGTCACGTTTAATGCAAACAAAGCGTACGCCGGTATTGACCGCGAGGATGTCATCGACGTAGCGCAGGTAGTAATAGGCGATGTCACCGATGATCCGCACCTCCGCCATCGCCTGGAGTTCTTCGTACTTCTTCACCGACGCCGGTCGGGCGTAATCCAGGGACAGCAGCCGTCGGTCACCACCGTCGAGGATCGCCTGAAACTCGCGGATGCCATTGATAATGGGCTGGGGATTACCCTCGAAGACGACCCCGGTGGGGTTCAGCTCATGGAAGCAGATGGCACCGCTCTGACTGCTGATGAGATGCGAAAGTGAGGCAGTTCCAGTGCGGCCCGAGCCCAGTCCCAAGACGATCATGTAGACCCTCTGCGCAAGAAACCGACGAATACTCTGCGGGGGCTTCACGAAGGCCCCGCAAGCCCTTACCAGCCAGGTTGGACCAACGCCATCAGGGGTCGCCTGAGATCACCTGTCGAACATGGCACCAGGCAGTGAAGAGACCCCACTTGAAGGATGGTCGAGCCGCAAACCCGCGCCTGGCGAAAAACGCCGCGGACTGCCACCGACCGGCCTTGGCCAGTTCGTCCGCGATCTTTTTCGCGGTGATCGCGCTTTCCCGGCGGCCATGGGCGCGGATCGCCCCATGGCGAGCAAACAGCGCGGCCTTGTCCGTGACGCGGAGCTGAAACAGCCGCTTCTCCAGCATGCTCAGTCCCGTCGTGACATTGATCGCCTGGCTCGGCGGCGGGACGCGATGCCGGGAGACCAGCGCCGGGTGGAACAAGGCGCCGCCCGTCTTGTCAATCAGCCGTAGAAACAGATCGCGGTCGCTTTCCCAGCGGATATAGGCGTCCATGCCGGAGATTGCGTTGTATAGGTCACGGCGGACTATCAGGCAATTGGTGTGACAAAACCCGCCGGCCGCCAACAGGTCCTCGATCCCCACGGAAAAGCTACCGTCTGCGGCAGGCGCGGCCCCCCGCGCACGCATCTGGTCAGCCAATCCACCCAGCCAGAGCGGCCCTGGGACCTGTCGGTCTTCCAGGTAGGCGTCCTGATGGGCCATATAGGTGTCGGCCGGACGCTGGCTATCCGCCGCGGCCGCCAAGACGGAGCGAGCCCTCGCCAAATGCCCAGGGTCGGTCCAGAGGTCATCATCGTCGAGGAATGCGATGAACTCGCCCAGGGACTTGCTCACACCATAGTTCATCGCAAAGCTCGGGCCGTGACCGATCGAGCTCGCGACCAACGAGTACATTTTCAGCCGCGCCGTCCCGAGCGCGGCCTGCGCTTCGCCGAGGATCTGCTCATAGGCCATCCGGTGCTCTTCCTTCGAGCCATCATCGATCACAACGATCTCTTTGTCGGTCTCGGTCTGCGCCAGAACCGACGCCAGCGCCTCTTTGAACAGCGCGGGCCGATCACGGGTGGCGATAATGACTGAGAAGATGGTCATGGCAATGATGCACTCGGCTCGAGGTGACCCCCGCGCGGGCCCCGCGGGCGGTGGTATAGGCTGCGGTACCCTATCGGGCCGATGTGGCAAACGCCTTGGAATGGAACGGCAGCACCAGGCAAGCCCCAGAGGGTCGCCGCGAAATGCCACTGCGTCGCGGCGATGTTATCACACCCCAAATGCATCCGGCTAGGTCAATGCCGCCGGCATAGCGGTAGTGACACCGGTATTGGTGGTCTAATCGGGTCCCGCGCATAACCCCTGCGCCATTGCGACGCAACCGGCCGCCTGGGGCGAGGGCTATTGCCGCGGGACAGTGCATAGCGGCGGCGGGCGCCAGGCTCAGGGCTTGGTCTCCTGCGGGGTGCTCGGCGCCGGGGATGCCGCTGCCTCGGACTCCTTCTCGATCAGGAAGGCAACCACGGCCATGAGTTGGTCGTTGCCGCCGGCCTGGGTGGCGCTGGTGCGGTACTTGCCGTTGACGACGATGGCCGGGACCCCGTCCACGCCGAAGCTCTGACCCAGTTCCGTGGCCTTGCGCACCTGCATGTCCACGAAGAAGGAGCCATAGGCCTCCTTGAAGGCGTCTGGGTCCAGCCCCTGGGCGGCGGCGAACTTGGCCAGGGCATCCACGTCCGCCAGGCGCAGTTTCTTGACCTGGACGGCCTCGAACAGGGGCAGGTGGATCTCCTCGGCCTTACCCATCAACTCGGCCGCGAAATAGGCCCTGGCCAGCGGCTCCCAGCTTGGGCCCAGGATGGCCGGCATGCGGCGCAGCTCGGCGCTGGCGGGCATGGTCGCCTGCCACTGCTTGAGCACCGGCTCCAGGTGCCAGCAATGGGGACAGCCGTACCAGAACAGCTCCAGGACCTCGACCCTAGCCTCGGTCTCGGTGGGCTGGACCCGCGGCACCTTGGCGTACTCGATCCCCTCGTCGAAGGCCCACGCCGGCAGGGCGGGCAGGCCCAGGGCCAGGCCGAGCAACAGTATCCTCGCAAACATCGATCTCTCTCCTCGTGGGGGTTTGGATGGGCTAGGCGCCAGGGACCGGGCCCGCGGCGGCCTGGGGCTCAGCCGACCAGGGCGTAGTCCAGGACCAACCCGGTAAAGACGGCAATCCCGTAGTAGTTGTTGTTGAGAAAGGCTTGGAAGCAGGCCGCCGGCAGGCGGTCGCGGATCAGGTACTGCTGGTAGACGGCCAGGGCCGCGGCCACCGCCAGCCCGCCGAAATAGAAGACCCCGCGGCCCGCCGCGGCCCCGACCTGGGCCAGGGCCGCCAGCATAACGGCCTGGAGCACGCCGATCACCCACAGGTCCCAGGTGCCGAACAGGATGGCGGTGGATTTCACACCGATTTTCAGGTCGTCCTCCCGGTCCACCATGGCGTACTGGGTGTCATAGACCAGGGCCCACAACAGGGTGGTGGCGAACAGACCCCAGGCCAGGGGCGGTACGGCCCCGGTCACGGCCATGAAGGCCATGGGGACGGCCCAGCCGAAGGCGGCCCCGAGGAAGAGCTGGGGGACATGGGTGTAGCGCTTCATGAACGGGTAGACAATCACCAGGACCAGGGCCACCACCGACAGGGCCACGGTCTGCCAGTTGAGCAGCAGCACCAGGGCGAAGCTCGCCAGGCTCAGCACGGCGAAGACCCCCAGGGCCTCCCGCGGGCTGACCCGCCCGGTGGCCACCGGGCGCTCCCGGGTGCGCGCCACCTGGCCATCGAGGCCGCGGTCGGCGTAATCGTTGATGGCACAGCCCGCCGAGCGCATCAGCACCACCCCGGCGATAAAAATCAGCACGATGCGCAGGGGCGGGTTGCCCTCGCCGGCCAGCCACAGGGCCCACAGGGCCGGCCACATGAGCAGGAAGATGCCGATGGGACGCTGCAGGCGTACCAGGGAGGCGAAGGCGTCCAGGCGCTCGCGCCAGCCGAACCTGCGGGGGGCGCCGATCTTGACTTCGGGAAAGGTCATGCCGGGGTCCAGGAGGGTTTCGAGCCAAGGGCCAGGGCGGCCCACCGGGCGCGGATTATGGCATAGGGCACCGGGTAGCGGCAGGCCGTCCGGCTAAGGTCCCGGTTAGGTCAGCAATTCCAAATTTGAGACCAACACCCGGCGCAGCGGCCGGAAACACCGTGG
>DYRB01000340.1 GCA_020718945.1 Lamprocystis purpurea
TCCCCCATCCTGCTGTGCACCGTCGGCGGCTCCCATCAGCCCATCCTGACTGCCATCCGGGAACGCAGGCCCGCCTTTGTGCTGTTCTTCTGCACCGACAAGGACCCGGGCACAGGTCGTCCCGGCTCCCTGGCGACCATCACGGGCAACGGGACGCCCATCGAGGTGCGCCGGGGTGCCGAGGTCATCGAACGGTTGCCCAACATACCCACCCTGGCCGGCTTGGCGGCCCATGACTTCGACACCTGCACAATCCCGCCGGACGACCTGGACGGGGCCGTTGGGAAGATGCTTGAGACCATCGTGGAGCTGCGCCGACGCTTCCCGGATGCGCCCCTGGTTGCCGACTACACCGGCGGCACCAAGACCATGACGGCGGCACTGGTCATCGCCGCCCTGGAGAGTGACGGGGTCGAGCTGCAATTGGTCACCGGCGCCCGGGCGGACCTGGTCAAGGTGTTCGACGGCAGCCAGGCCGGGCTGGCGGTGAGCGCCGAGGGCATCCGGTTGCGCCGGGCCATGGCACCCTATCTCGCGGCCTGGCAGCGTTTCGCCTATGGTGAGGCGGCCGACGGCCTGGCAGCGCTGCGGGTACCATCCGCCCATGCGTTGCGTGCCGAGCTGCAGATCGCCCGGGATCTGAGCCGTGCCTTCGATGCCTGGGACCGCTTCGATCACGCAACCGCCCTGGGGCAGCTCGAGGTCTACCGCCCGCGGCTCGGCGCGACCGGCGCCCCCTGGTTTTCCGCCTTGAAGGTGCTGACCGCAGACCCGGCGGACCTGCGCCGCACCCCGGCACGGCTCTGGGACCTGTGGCTCAATGCCCAGCGCCGCGCGGCGCAATGCCGCTACGACGATGCGGTCGCCCGCGGCTATCGGCTGCTGGAATGGAGCGCCCAGTGGCTGCTCGGCACCATTGAGATCGACACCAGTGACCTGCGTGGGGATCAGATCCCGGCCGGGCTCCCCATCCACCCAGGCCCGGATGGCAAGCGTCAGGCGGCCCTGCGCAACGCCTGGGAGCTGGCTGCCCACCACCTCGGCGGCGAGGTCCAGCGCTTCGTCGAGACCCAGCGCAATCACCTGCTCGACCACCTGAGCAAGCGCAACTACTCCATCCTCGCCCACGGCGATCTGCCCATAGCACGCTCGGATTGGGAAGGATTCTCCGCCTGGATCGAGTCGGCTCTGATCCCATTGTTGCGCCAGCGAGCGGCCCTCGCAGGGCTCAAGGCCCTGGGCGCACAGCTACCCCAACAGCCAATCTGGCGACCCTACCCGTGAACGATGTGAACGATCCAAGTGCAAGCGCCGAGGCCATCGACATCCTGTTGTGCAGCCGCCCGCTCGGCCTGACGCCGGAGCGCGTCGAGGCATGCCTGCCAAGGCGCGAGGTCGATCCCGACTGGGAAGCGAAGCGGGACAGTGGGCAGTTGCCGGAGGGCCTGGCGGGGCTCGCCGGTTCGGTGCGCCAGGTGTGGCCGCAGGAGCGGCTGAACCCGAGCCAGGCCCGCTGGGTGCTGGCGCTGCGTGAGCACATGAGCTGGCGGGAGCTGGCTGGTTCTGTGCTGGGTGACGACAACCAGATCCTTGGAATGGATCTGGAAGAGGCGGCCCGTCGCGCCCTCGGCCTGTCGGAGGCCGCCGCCGGGAAGGACACTGCCGCGGCGCCGGCGCCGCGCACCTACTTCGTCACCCGCCACCCCGGCGCCCGCGCCTGGGCCTTGCAGGAAGGCATCCGCGTCGATGAGGTCATCGACCACCTGGACCCCGCCCTGGTCCAGCCCGGCGATACCCTGATCGGCTCCCTGCCCGTCAACCTGGCCGCCGAGGTCTGTGCCCGCGGGGGGCGCTACCTGCACCTGTCCCTGGACCTGCCGGCGGAACTGCGGGGCCGGGAACTGACGGCGGAGCAGATGCGCCAGGTAGGGGCCCGGGTGGAAGAGTTCCGGGTTCTGCGCCTGGATGCGTCGCCAGCGCCCGGGTAAAGGTCGGTCGCGCCGAGGCGGCGCTCCCACGGGGAGGCTGGGAGCGGCAGATGGCGTGGGAGCGGCGCCTTCGCCGCGACCGGGCGAAGCGAAGCGAGCCCGAACAACTCATCCCCAACCAGGAAGCCCAAAGCCCATGGAAACCCCACTGGATCAACTCTTCGGCCTAAGCCCACAGACCTGGCTCACCATCGACCAGTCCGCCACCCTGCTGGGCATGCTGACCTCGATCCTGGCCCTGGCCGCCTTGCTGTTGGGCGCCCTCAACCGCGACCGCTTGCGGGCCTGGCTGACCCGCAATCGCTTTCCCCAGGTCGGGCAGCACCAGGGCGCGGATGCACGCTGGGAGGCCATAGTCTTCACGGTCAGTCGGCGCGAGGTCCCATGCTGGGTGCTGGAGACCCTCAAGCCCAGGCTGATCGGCCTGGTGGTCACCGCCGGGTCCAGGTTGGCGGGGGAGGAGATTGCCAAGAGCGCCCGCGACCAGGGCATCGAGGTCCTGCCCCTGGTGGAGATAGCCGACCCCGATGACCCCGCCGAGGCGCAGACAAAGACCGGCCGCCTGCTAGAGGACCTTGCCGCCCGCGGCATCGAGCGGGTCGGGGTCGATGTCACCGGCGGCAAGGTCCCCATGAGCCTCGGCGCCTTCATGGCGGCGGAGGAGGCCCTGGCCGATACCCTCTATGTCACCGTCGATTACGACAAGGGCGCCCCGCGCATGAACACCGCCAAGGTCCTCTCCATTCGGCAGCCCAAGTGACCCCCATGATCGACACCCACCTCTGCCTCGTCTCTGCCCAGGCCACCCCCAACCTGACCCCCGCCCTCGACCCCGCCACCGCACCCCGGCGGGTGATCCTGCTGGTCAGCCCGGATATGCAACGCCGGGCCGAGTGGCTCGCCGCCGTCCTCAAGCCCCGCGGCATCCGCTGCGAGACCTGGCCCATCGCCGACGCCTGGGACCTGGAGCAGGTCCAGCAGCGCGTCTTGGAACTGCTGGAGCGCGAGGTCGCCCTGATCAGCCCCCGCGCCATCGCGCTCAACGCCACCGGCGGCACCAAGCCCATGAGCATCGGCGCCTACGAGGCCTTCCGCGCCTACGACCTGCCCATCTTCTATGTCCACCCGGAGCGCGACCGGCTGATCTGGATGTCCCCGCAGGGACAGGCCCCCGTGGACCTGGACAACCGCCTGCGCCTGGACGCCTTCCTCGTCGCCCATGGGGCCCGGATGGCGGGCGGCCTGGTCACCCCCATCCCGAGGGAGAGGCGCGAACTGCTCCAATGGCTGGTGGCCGGGGTGCGCGCCAACGCCAAGGCCCTGGGCACCCTCAACTGGCTGGCCATGGAGGCCGAGCAGACCCTGGTCAGCCCCGAGATGGACCCCGGCCAGCGCCAGGACCAGCGCCTCCAGGCCATCATCGACCGCCTGGCCCTGGCCGGCCTGGTCCGGTTCCACGATGGCCGGCTGCGCTTCGAGGGGGAGGCCGCGCGCTTCTTCGTCAACGGCGGCTGGCTCGAAGAGCACGTCTTCGCCACCCTCCAGGAGCTGCGGGGCCGGGTGCCAGCCATTCAGGACCTGGCCCGGTCCGTGGACCTAGTGCGGGAGACCCAGCGCGGCGAGGGGGTGCCCAACGAGATCGACGTCGCCTGCCTAGCGGAGAACCGCCTCTATCTGATCGAGTGCAAGACCCGCGCCTGGCGCGGCCCCGATGCCGGTGCCGCCGGGGCCGATGCCCTGTATCGGCTCGACACCCTCACCGACCTTCTGGGCGGGCTCCAGGCCCGCGCCCTGCTGGTCAGTTACCGCGACCTCCCCCCCAGGGTCCTCAAGCGCGCCGCCGACTTAGGGGTGCGGGTCTGCGCCGGGGCCAAGCTCCCGCAACTGGCCGCCGAGCTGACCGCCTGGTTGCCCTGACTAGCCCCCGTGGGAGCGCCGCCCCGGCGCGACTTTCTTCGTGGGAGCGCCGCCCCGGCGCGACTTTCTTCGTGGGAGCGCCGCCCCGGCGCGGTTTTCTTCGTGGGAGCGCCGCCCCGGCGCG
>DYRB01000341.1 GCA_020718945.1 Lamprocystis purpurea
TGAAACGGGCGGCGGAGGCGACACCGGACCTGGTGATCCTGGACCTCAAGATGCCCCATCTGGACGGGGTCGAGACCCTGCGCCGCCTGCGGGTGCAGTGTCCGGGGGTCTCGGTCTACATCCTCACCGCCTTTTACGAAGAGTACCTGCGCCCCCTGGCCGGGCTCTCGGCGGAGGGGGCAGAGTTTGAGCTGGTGCGCAAGCCCCTGGATGCCGACCAGATCCGCGGCGTCATTGCCGCCGCCCTCGGTGGGGGCATCGCCGAGACGCCGGACTCCGGGGGCCAGGCGTGACCGCCGACTACCGCTTGCAACTCTTCGCCGCCAATCGCCCGGAGCGGGTCAAGGCGGTCCTGGCGGCCATCGACCAGGCCCTCACCGGGCGCCTGGGGAAACCCTACGAGATCGAGGTCGTGGACGTCATGGCCGATCCGGGCCGGGCCGCCGTCGAACGGGTCATCATGACTCCCACCCTTGTGATCAAGAGCCCGGCCCCGGAGCGGCGGCTGATTGGAGACCTGGCGGACGTGGACAAGCTCTGCGTCGTGCTTGGGGCCCAAAGGGGAGCCGGGGCCTGAGGTGAGGCTCGTCCACCGGGTCCTGATCCTGATCCTGCTGCCGGCCCTGACCGGGGCTGGGGTCTCGCTCCTGAGCCTGACGGCGGAGCGCCAGGTCGAGGCCCGCCTGGCCGAGGGCGATCAGGCCGCGGCCCTGGTCCGGGCGACCTATGAGATGGTCGCCGTCAGCCACGACCTGTTCGACAGCGTCCCGAGCACGGAGACCCAGGGACGGGTGGACCTGGCCCTGAGCAAGGTCGTGGACCTGGTGGGCAACCTCGCTCAGCGTGGGGCCCTGGTCGGGGCCGCGTCGGCCCGGGCCGAGTCCGACCTGGGGGCCCTGCGGAGCCTGGTCGCCGACCTGGCCGCGGCCACCCGCTCCCCGCTGGAGCCAGGCGCGCCGGGGCTCGAACGGCTCCACACCGAGCTGGCCCAGCGTAGCCGGGGCCTGATCGAGCTGGCCCTGGGGCTGGAGCGCCAGACCACCGCCGCCGCCTTTGCCGACCTCACGCGCAGCGGGGCCCAGTTGCGCTGGCAGATCGGGCTGATCGCCGCCCTCGTCGCCCTGGCTGGCGGCGTGCTTGGCTGGACCCTGATGCGCGGGCTTCGCACCCTCAACCGCGGCGCCGAGGCCGCCCTGGAGCAGAGCGAGGCGCGCCTGAGCGCCTTCTTCCGTCAATCCAACATCGGCTTGGCTATCACCTCCCCGGGGGCCGGCTGGTTGATCGTGAACCCGAAACTGTGCGCCCTGCTGGGCTACAGCGAGGACGAACTCAAGGGCCTGACCTGGACGGAACTTACTCACCCGGATGATCTGGGTCAGGACCTGATCGAGTTTCGGCGGGTCTTGAGCGGGGAGATCGACGACTACGAATTGGACAAGCGCTTCCTGCGCAAGGACGGTGAAGTCATCCATACCCACCTGACTGTCGCCTGCACCCGAGACCCGGACGGCGGTGTGCGCGAGGTCCAGGCCAGCCTGTTGGACATCACCGCGGCGCGCCGCGCCACCGAGGACCTGCGCAGCGCCTTGGTGGAGTTGCAGACCACCCAGAGGGCCCTGCTGGAGCGCGAGCGGTTGTCCACCATAGGCACCCTGGCCGCCGGGGTCGCCCACGAGATCAATAACCCGCTCATGGGCCTACTCAACTATGTCCAGTATGCCCGCGCCCGGGCCGCTGAGCCCCGGGTAGTGGAGGCCATGCATAAGGCCGAGCGCGACCTGAGGCGCATCGGACGCATCGTCGGCGGCATGCTCGACTTCTCCCGCCCGCGCCCGGTGGCCGCCCGGCCCCTGCCGTTGGCGGAGCCCCTGGCCCAGGCCCTGGACCTGATAGGCCCGGACCTGGCCCGGCGCGGCATAGCCCTGACCCAGGACCTGCCCGCGGGGCTGCCGCTGGTCCTGGCCGATCCGGACGGGCTGCAACAGGTCCTGGTCAACCTGCTGCTCAACGCCCGCGACGCCCTGGGGGACACCCCGAACCCGCGCATCGCCGTCGTCGCGGCCCCCTGCCCGGCTGGGGTCAGGCTCGAGGTGCAGGACAACGGCCCCGGCGTCCCCGCGGCGCTGCGCGGGCGCATCTTCGACGCCTTCTTCACCACCAAGCCCCCGGGCCAAGGGGTGGGTCTGGGGCTCACGGTGGCGGCCGGAATAGTCCGTGCCCTGGCCGGGCGGCTGAGCTGTGAGGAACCACCGGGGTCGGCGGAGGACCGGGGAGGGGCCCTGTTCCGGATCGAGCTCCCGGCGGCGCCGGTGCAGCCGGGGACCCTGGCATGAAGCCCCTGGGCCAGTTGCTCGCCGGTTCCCTGCGACAACGCCTGATCCTGAGCGTCGCCCTGGTCCACGCCCTGATGATGGCCCTGTTCGTCTGGGACCTGGTGCAGCGCCAGGAGGACTTGTTGCTCCAGCGTCGCGACGATCAGGCCGAGGCCCTGGTCCTGGCCCTGGCCAGCGCCGCCGGGGCCGGCATGGCGACGGCGGACCTGGCCGGGATGCAGGAGCTGGTAGACGCCCAGCGCCGCTTTCCCGACCTCGCCTATGCCCTGCTGGCCGACGATGACGGGCGCATCCTCGCCCACACAGAGCGGGGGCGCATCGGCCAGTTCCTGCTGGACCTGCCGGACGAGCCGCAGCATAGGGTCATAGTCCGCGCCAGCGCCTTGCTCGACATCGGCACCCCGGTGCACCTGGCCGGCCGCGTCCTGGGTTGGGCCCGGGTCGGCATAGGCCCGGGCCGCACCCAATCCGAGCGTGCGGCCATTGCCCGCAGCGGCCTCGGCTACGCCCTGGCGGCCATAGTCCTGGGCTCGGTCATCGCCTGGGTGATGGCTAGGGGGATCACCGCCCGGCTGGAGCGCATCCGCACCCTGGCCCAGGACATCCGCGCCGGGCGCCGGGACGAGCGGGCCCCGGACCTCGGTGCCGATGAGATCGGCGACCTGGGGCGCGGCATCAATGCCATGCTCGACGACCTCAATGCCCGGGAGGCGGAGCTGGCCACCGCCCGCGACGCCCTGGCCCTGGCCCTGGGGGACCTGAAGGAGACCCAGCAGGCCCTGCTCCACAACGAGCGCCTGGCCACCATCGGTACCATGGCCGCCGGCATAGCCCACGAGCTGAACAATCCCCTGATGGGTGTCCTGAACTACGTCGCCTTCGCCAAGTCCAGGGCCAGCGAGCCGAAATCCGCCGAGGTCCTGGCCAAGGCCGAGCGCAGCCTCGACCACATCCGCCGAGTGGTGCAGGGGCTGCTCGGCTTCGCCCGCTCCCGTCCCCAGGCCTCGGGCCCGGTGGACCTGGCGTCCCTGGTGGGGCAGGCCCTGGAGTTGGTGGGGGCGGAGCTGACCAAGCGCGGGGTGGAAGTGAGTCTGTCCCTGCCGGCGGACCTGCCGCCCGCCTGGGGCGACCCGGACGGGCTGCGTCAGGTCCTGGTCAACCTGTTGGTCAATGCCCGCGATGCCCTCGATGGCTGTGACCCCAAGCGCCTGGGCATCAGCGCCCAGGCCGGGGCAGAGACGGTATGGCTGGAGGTGCAGGACTCCGGCCCCGGCATCCCGGACGAACTGCGCGGGCGTATCTTCGATGCCTTCTTCACCACCAAGCCCGCGGGGCAGGGGACCGGCCTGGGGCTGAGCGTCTCCGCCAGCATCCTCAAGGGGCTGGGCGGCAACCTGACCTGGGAGCCCTGCCCCAGGGGGGCCCTGTTCCGGGTCGAGGTACCGCTGGCCTCGGTCCATGATGCCTAGGAGCCTGTCGGCGCCTCGGTGCGCATAACAGTCAGCAATTCCAAATTTGAGCCCATCGTTCAACATCGCGGCCAGAAGCACCGTGGGAGCGCCGCCTCGGCGCGACCGGGCGAAGCGCAGCGAGCCCGGGGGCCACCAAACTACTCGGTCGCGGCGAGGCGCCGCTCCCACGGGCACCGGTCCAGCCAGCAAATTTGGAACTGCTGGCATAACAGTGGTGCAGCC
>DYRB01000342.1 GCA_020718945.1 Lamprocystis purpurea
GCGACATCGGATGGCCTGATCGCAGCGCCGGGCGCCGGCGACTGGTCCTGCCTAACCACCGAACCTCGCCAGCCCCTCGCGGATCTGGTCTGCCGTCAGGCCCAGGGCCCAAGCCGCGGCGACGGCGGCGAGCAGGGCCTCCGCCGCTTGGGGCTGGTCCCCCATCCAGGTCAGGTCGCGCAGCTCGGCCACCTGGGTCGCATCGGCCCCCTGGCCGAGCAAGACCCGCCCGGCCCCCAGGGTGACGGCCCGCCCGCCCGCGGCCCGGTGGGCCACCAGCACTGGGTCTTCGGGATCGGTGCTAAAGAACAAGACCTCCCCGTCGCTCAGGGGCGCCATCTCCGCCACCAGCGGATCGGCGGCATTGAGCACCGCGGCACCACCGGGCAGGACCACGTCGATTTGGGTGCGCATCAGGGCACAGAGGCGCTCCGGGCTGTCCACGTAGCCGTCATCGGGCAACCGGTCGGGGTCTATGTGGGTGAGAACCCCGACCTGGCAGCGGTCGTAGGCCAGGCCCTCGGAGAGCATGGCCTGCATGCCGTTCTCGATGACCGCCGCCGCCAGCAAGGGATTGATCAGCAGGCGCTGGGCGGGGTCCCAGTGGGCGCAGTCCCCCGGGTCCAGGCACTGGTCGCCCAGGTAGAGCCCGACGGCGCAGGCCAGGCCGACCTCCCGGCCGTCCTGGGCCAGGAGCCAGGCGACCAGCCGGGCGACGGGGGTCAAGCCGCCGCTGCCGGCGATGCCGACCACCGGAATGCGCCCCAGGTCCCCCGCCGGGAACAGGTGATCGACGATGGCCCGCCCCACCAGGCGGGGCTCGCCGTCCGCGGGCTTGAGGTGGGTGATCAGGCTGGGCCCGGCGTTGACCTCGACCAGGGCGCCGCCCTGGGGGCCCAGGGGCCGCGCTATGTCATCCACCACCAGATCGATCCCGGCGATGTCCAGCCCGACGACGCGGGCCGCCCGCACCGCTATGGCGGCGGTGCCCGGGTGGACCAGGTCGGTGCAGTCGTAGACCGCGTTGCCGTTGCGCTGGATCAGGACCCTCCGCCCATCCTCGGGCACGGCGTCGCGGCTCAGGCCCTGGCGCTGCACCTCCAGGGCCACCGCCGGGTCGGTCTCCATGCGGATGATGTTCAGGGGGTAGTCCTCGGTCAGGCCGCGCCTGGGGTCGCTGTTGATCTGGGCCTCGATCAGCTCGGCCACCGTGGAACGGCCGTCGCCGGTCACCCAGGCCTCCTCGCCGCGGGCCGCGGCGACCACGGCCCCGCCCACCACCAGCAGGCGGTGCTCGGTGCCGGAGACGAAGCGCTCCACCAGGACCCCACGCCCCTCCTTGGCGGCGACCTCGTAGGCGGCCTCTACATCCGGGCGATCACGCAGGTCCACCGAGACGCCGCGGCCGTGGTTCCCGTCCACCGGCTTGACCACAGCGGGCAGCCCTATGGCGCAGGCCGCCTCCCAGGCCGCCGCCGGGCTGTCCACCTCCAGGCCCGGGGGCACCGGCAGACCACAGGCGGCCAGCAGGCGCTTGGTCATCCCCTTGTCGCCGGCGATAGCCTCGGCGATGGCCGGGGTGGCGTCGGTCTCGGCGGTCCAGATGCGCCGGGCGCGGGCCCCGTAACCCAGTTGCACCAGGTTACCCTCGTTGAGCCGGATGGCCGGGATGCGCCGGTCCTTGGCGGTGGCCGCGTCCACGATGCTCTGGGTACTGGGCCCCAGGAGCAGGGACTCGGCCATATCGTGCAATGTGGTCACGGCGGTGGCGGCATCGCCGGGGCCGTAGGTCTCCGGGTCCATGGCGCACAGCAGCAGGTCGCGGCCCAGGTGAAAGGCGGCGCGGGTGACGTCCTCATGCCAGGCGCGCACCGCTACCTTGTAGATGCCCCGCTGGGAGGTGCTGCGCGCCCGGCCGAAGCCCCCCGGCATACCCGCCAGGTTCTGCAACTCCAGGGTGACGTGCTCCATGATGTGGGCCGGCCAGGTCCCCTCCACCAGCCGGCGCAGAAAGCCGCCCCGCTCCCCGTAGCTGCAGCGGTGCTCCACCAGCCCGGGGAGCAGGGCCGCGAGGCGCTCCGGGAAGCCCGGGATGCTGTCGGAGGGGCTGTCCTCCAGGGCGCCGATATCGACCCAGGCCTCCAGCACCGGCTTGTAGGTCCAGATGTTGGGGCCGCGCAGGTGGACGAAGCGCAGAAATTGGATGGGTGTTCCCGGCATGGCTGGTTCTCGTGAGGGTCCAGTGGGGCCTCGAAGGCAGGGCCAAGTCTGGAGCCAATAAGCGGTCTGGTTCAAGCCTCTTGCATGCCCCCTGCACCTGGCGGGCGGCTCGATCAACCCGAAGGCCCCCATTCGGCCGCAAATGAACGCAAATAGACGCAAATGGCGCTGCGGCTTCAGCGCCCCCCTCGGAACGCCCTCAGGCTGGCTCGGACGCCGGACCCAAGTACCTGATTATTTGCGTCCATTTGCGTTCGTTTGCGGCTGCGGCGGTGTTCCTGGGAGCTACGGGCCCGGCCGCTGCCCGCCCTGACCCGCGGCCCTGGCAAAGAAGGCGATGGCCGCCGGGTGCAGGGGCACGGTCAGCCCGAGGTTGGCGGTCTCGAGGGTAATCCGCGACCCGGCGGCGGACCCGGCCCGCACAAAGTCGATACCCTGGAACAGGGCCGTCAGGGCCTTGTCCACGTCGGCCTTGGGCAGACCGGCCGGGGCCACCAGCAGGGCCGTGGCGGCGACGCTCTGCACAGGCCCGCGCTGCCCAGGGTAGGTGGCGGCGGGCAGTTCGATGGGGACCAGCCCGGTCCCCTGGCGAATCAAGGCGTCCTGGACCTCCGGCGACAGCGACAGCAGGCGGATCTGCCCCAGGGCCGCAGCCTCCTGGATGCGCCGGGCCGGGGCCCCGATGGTGGCGATGACCGCATCCAGCTCCCCGGCGGCCAGCCGCGCCAGACCGGCGTCCAGCCCGGTCTCGGCGATGGCCCCCAGGTCCCCCAGGCCGACCCCGGCGGCAGCGAGCACGGCGATGGAGTTGGCGCGACTGCCGGACCCCGACAGTCCGATCTCCACCCGCATGCCCGTCAGATCGGCCAGGCCGGCGATGGCCGAGCCCTTGGCCACCAGCAGGTGGATGGGCTCGGGGAACAGGCTGGCCAGGGCCCGCAGCTCATAGTCCGGCCCGGCCTGGGCGAAGGCCCCGGTGCCCAGTTGCGCCTGGTCGGCGACGTTGTTCTGCACCAGGGCCAGGTCCGCCTTGCGCTCGCGCAGCAGGCGCAGGTTCTCCGGGCTGCCGGCGGTCTCCAGGGCGCTGGCCGGGGTCTCGGCGGCAATCAGGGCCTTGGCCAGCAGGTCCGCAACGCCCAGGTACTCCCCGCCCGCGGGGCCGCCGACGACGATCAGGTCCCGGTCCAGCCGGTCCAGACGCAGGCTGATGGCGGTGTAGGCCTGCCCCAACTCCTCGGTGATGATCTGGCCCTGGCGCTTGGGGTCCGCGGTGCGCCGCTCCAGCAACTTGCCGATGCGCTCGATCATGCGCCGCGAGGCCCCGCTCCCCTCCGGGCTGAAACCGGGGGACGGGGTCCCCACGGCGGGGAAGACCGCCTCCACCGGGGCCCAGGCGTCGCCCTCGCGGACATAGGTCGCGCTGCCGTGGACCCGCACCCGATCACCCTTGTGGTTGCCCGCCCCGGACAGGCCATGCACCCCCTTCTCCGTGGCCCCCAGCAGATTGGCGAAGGCGGCGATATTCGGCCCGTCCCAGGAGGAGAAGTCCAGGTCCCGTCCCAGGGTCAGGCTGGTGTTGAAGTAGACGATGCGCCGGGCGCGCCCCTGGGCATCGTCCCCCAAGGGGCCACTGCCCAGGCGGCGCAGGCTGGTGAGGGCGAAGGTCCCGGGGGGGAAGGCCGAATGCAGGCGGGTCTGGACGGTCTCGGTCAGGTGCTTCCGATCCGGCCCGCCCTCGCAAGCGGCCAGGGGCGCAATCAGGGTCAGGGCAAGCAGTATCCGGGTAAAGACAGACAGGGCGATGCG
>DYRB01000343.1 GCA_020718945.1 Lamprocystis purpurea
GTGAGGTCCGCGACATGAGGGCCAAGATGCGCGCCGCCCTGGACAAGAGCGGCGATGGCCGCTTCGACCTCAAGCAGGGGGCCGGCGGTATTGCCGACATCGAGTTTATGGTTCAATACGCGGTCTTGCGCTGGGCCAGCGCCCACCCGGCCCTGGCCCGGTGGTCCGACAACATCCGCATCCTGGAGACCCTGGCCGGGCTCGATCTGCTCCCGGCGGGTGCCGCCGCGGACCTGACCGCCGCCTACAAGGCCCTGCGCTCGGCCTACCACCGCAGTTCGCTCCAGGACGAGCCCACCCGGGTCCCGGACGACCGCCTGGTGGCGGAGCGGCAGCGGGTCAGGGACCTGTGGCAGGCGTTGCTGGAAGGCGAATAGTGCCCTGGTCAGCCCGAATTCCTCTTTGAGCGCGGCATTGTGGCCGCGCGTCCACGCGGAGTGACGCAATGAAGACGATGGCAGACCGCGACGGCCTCATCTGGCTCGACGGCGAGATGGTGCCCTGGCGCGAGGCGACCACCCATGTGCTGACCCACACACTGCACTACGGCATGGGGGTCTTCGAGGGGGTGCGCGCCTACAAGACCGACGCCGGCGCGGCCATCTTCCGGCTCAAGGAGCACACAGACCGGTTGTTCAACTCCGCCCACATCCTCGGCATGCCCATGCCCTTCGACCGCGCCGCCATCAGCGCCGCCCAGCGGGCCGCGGTGCGGGAGAACGGGCTCGACTCCGCCTACATCCGCCCCATGTGCTTCTACGGCTCCGAGGGCATGGGGCTGCGCGCCGACAACCTGGAGGTCCATTGCATGGTCGCCGCCTGGGAGTGGGGCTCCTACCTGGGCGAGGAGAACATGCAGCGCGGCATCCGCATCCGGGTATCGTCCTTCACCCGCCACCATGTGAACATCACCATGTGCCGGGCCAAGGCCAACGGCAACTACATGAACTCCATGCTGGCGCTGAAAGAGGCCCTGAGCTGCGGCTACGACGAGGCCCTGCTGCTCGATGCCGAGGGCTATGTGATGGAGGGCAGCGGCGAGAACATCTTCATAGTGCGCGACGGGGTCATCTATACGCCGGACCTGACCTCGGCCCTGGACGGCATCACTCGTAAGACCGTCATGGCCCTGGCCGAGGAGTTGGGGCTCAAGGTGGTGGAGAAGCGCATCACCCGCGACGAGGTCTACATCGCCGACGAGGCCTTCTTCACCGGCACCGCCGCCGAGGTGACCCCCATCCGCGAGGTAGACGGCCGCGACATCGGCAACGGCGGCCGAGGCCCCATCACCGAGCGCTTGCAGACCCTCTACTTCGACCAGGTCCACGGCCGGCGCGACGAGCACCCGGAGTGGCTGACCCTGGTCTAACCAGCCGGATCCTGGTCCCAGCCTGGCTGCCCCTGGCGCCCCCGGGGATCTGGGCCTAGGTCGGGCCCCGGCCCGACCGACCCAGGACCGGCAGACGCTAGTCCCGGCCGGGATGCCGGGCCCCAAGGCCAGAAACGGCCAGCCTCGGATCGCACCAACCCCGCCCAAACTCAGCAGGAGTCAGCCATGTCTCAGGCCGCCACCCAAGCCCGCCCCGCCCCAACCGTCATCGAGGTCAGCCCAAAGGACCTCCCCCTCTCCTGCCCCCGCCCCGCCGACGCCCTGTGGAACATGCACCCCAAGGTCTACCTGCCCATTGAGGCCAAGGGCGAGGTGGTCTGCCCCTACTGCGGGGCCAGATACGTCCTCAAGGACTAGCTGCCCCACTGAGGCCCCGGCATCGCCACCTTGGGCCACGCCAGGCGCCCAAATCCTTGGGGCCGGTAGGGTCCGCTGTGCGGACCGTCCTTGGTCGGTTACCACTGCCTGAACTGGGCGCTGGCTGGGGCCCCGACATCCCCAAGTCGCCTTCGGCGGCTAGCCGGCGAGGACGCCGGCGCTCCCAGGTCGGCATCAGGGTTGCAAACCCCGCCCGGCTCGGAGAAAGTGCCGCCTCAATCGATCCGGCACGGCCCGGCCTCGGGCCCCAGCCCAGCCAACCCCAGGTACCCCATGCAGTTGCAGTCACAGACCGGCCCTCAGGGGGCGCACCGGCCCATCGCCTGGGAGACCCCCAAGGGCCTGAATTATGGGGACGTCCTCTACCAGACGGGGGAGGGCATCGCCAAGCTGACCATCAACCGCCCTGAGGTGCGCAACGCCTTTCGCCCGGAGACGGTGCGCGAACTGATCGACGCCTTCCACCGGGCCCACATGGACCCGGACATCGGGGTCATCATCCTCACCGGGGCCGGGGACCTGGCCTTCTGCTCCGGGGGCGACCAGCGCATCCGCGGCGAAGAGGGCTACCGCGACAGCGCCGGTACCCAGCACCTCAATGTCCTGGAGTTGCAGCGCCAGATCCGTACCCTGCCCAAGCCGGTGGTGGCCATGGTCGCCGGCTATGCCATAGGCGGTGGCCATGTGCTGCACCTGGTGTGCGACCTGACCATTGCCGCGGACAATGCCCGCTTCGGCCAGACCGGGCCCCGGGTGGGGAGCTTCGACGCCGGCCTGGGGGCCGGGCTCCTGGCCCGCACCATAGGGGTCAAACGGGCCAAGGAGGTGTGGTTCCTGTGCCGCCAGTACGACGCGGCCCAGGCCCTGGACTGGGGCCTGGTCAACGCCGTGGTCCCGCTGGCGGAACTGGAGGCGGTGACGGTGGACTGGTGCCGGGACATGCTGCGCCTCTCCCCCACGGCCCTGCGCTGCCTCAAGGCGGCATTCAATGCGGACACCGACGGCCTGGCCGGCATCCAAGAACTGGCCGGCAACGCCACCGCCCTCTTCTACACCACCGACGAGGCCCAGGAGGGGCGCGACGCCTTCTTGGAACGTCGCCCGCCGGACTTCCGCAAGTTCCCGCGGCGGCCCTAGACCATGGCTGGCCCGGGTGAGTGCGTCTCCCATTGGATCGCGGCGACGCGGCCCAAGACCCTGCTGCTGGCGACCTCGCCGGTGGTCGCCGGGGTCGCCCTGGCGGCGGCCCAGACCGGCAAGCTGGCCCCCTTCACCGCCCTGCTGACCTTGCTGGCGAGCCTGGCCATCCAGGCCGGGACCAATCTGCACAACGACGCCGCGGACTTTGAGCGGGGTACCGACACCGCCGACCGCCTGGGCCCCCCCAGGGCCACGGCCCAGGGGTGGTTCACCCCGGACCAGGTCAAGATGGGCGCCTACCTCGCCTTCGGGCTGGCCTTCGCCGTAGGGGTCCTGCTGACGCTCCGCGGGGGCTGGCCCATAGTCGCCCTTGGGCTGGCGTCCCTGGCCGCCGGCTGGGCCTATACGGGGGGACCCAGACCCATCGCCTACGGGCCCTTTGGGGAGGTCTTCGTGCTGGGCTTCTTCGGCGTGGCGGCGGTCTGGGGGAGCCACTATCTCCAGACCCTGGCGTCCGGGCCCGATGCCGGCCTGGTGGGCCTGGCCCTGGGCCTGCCCGCCGCCGCCGTGCTGCTGCTCAACAACTATCGGGATCGGGAGACAGACCGCGCCGCCGGGCGCCGCACCCTGGCCCAGGTCTTGGGTCCGGCCGGGGCGCGATGGCTCTATGCCGCCCTGTTGCTGGGGCCCTTCCCCCTGTTCCTGGCCAGCGGGCTCCCCGGCCGGCCGGCCCTGACCCTGGCCGCCCTGCCCCTGGCCCTGGTCCTGATCCGGCGCCTCTGGTACGGGCCGGACGGCGCTGCCCTGAACCCATTGCTCGGGGCCACCGGGGCCTATCAGGCCCTGTTGGTTGGCCTGCTCGCGCTGGGGCTGGCCCTGGGTCCGGCCCTGGCCCCGGCCTTGGCGGGGTGATCTCCGCCGTCGATCTGGCCCCCTACCGGCTGCCCCTGCGCCGCCCCTGGCGCAGTGCCCGGGGCGAGATGGGGGAGCGCCGCGGCTGGCTGGTGCGCTGCGGGGCGGCTGGGCTGACGGGCTACGGGGACTGCGCGCCGCTGTCCGCCGCCGGGACCGAGGAGCCTGCTGCCGCGCTGGTCTGGCTCAATGCCTGG
>DYRB01000344.1 GCA_020718945.1 Lamprocystis purpurea
CTGGTCGCCCCCCTGTGGCAGCCCGGCCTCGGCATCAATCTCTACCTGCCCCTGTTCCGCTAGGCCCGCGCCGGCCTGGTAGTCCCCGGGCTGTGTTAGATTCGCGCCCAGCCTTGCCCCCCATAGTCCGACCAGCCGAGTTTCAATCGCCATGTGCCGGAGCCTCGCCACAGCCCTAGTCCTTGCCCTCGCGACCCTGGCCGCGCCGGTCCCTGCTGTCCAGGGCCAACTGTTGGCCGGGGGGGGCGGCGATGCGACCTCCGCCGCGCAGGCCGCCGAGCAGGCCCGTCGCCAGACCGGCGGGCGGGTCCTGTCGGTGCAGGAGCGCGACGGCGGCTGGGAGGTCAAGGTGCTGACACCCTCGGGCGAGGTGCGCAGCGTCTTCATCGCCGACGGGCGCTGAGGGGCGCGACCGTGCGCATCCTGCTCATCGAGGACGAGGCGGCCCTGCGCAACCAGGTCGCCGCCCGCCTGGCCCGCGAGGGGTACCAGTGCGAATGCACCGGAGACGGGGCCGAGGGGCTCTACTTCGCCACCGATTACCCCTTCGATGCCGCGGTGGTGGACCTGGGCCTGCCGGGCATCCCGGGGCTGGAGATCATCCGCCGCCTGCGCGCCGCCGGGAGCCTGCTGCCGGTCCTGGTCCTGACCGCCCGCAGCCGCTGGCAGGACAAGGTCGAGGGCCTGGAGGCGGGGGCCGACGACTACCTGGCCAAGCCCTTCGAGATGGACGAACTGGTGGCGCGGCTGCGCGCCCTGATGCGCCGGGCCCAGGGGGCTGCGACCCAGGAACTGCGCGCCGGCCCGGTGCGCCTGGACCGTGCCGGCCATCGGGTTTGGGTCGGGGAGCGGGTGGTGGAACTGACCGGCTACGAGTTCCGCCTGCTGGAGCATCTGATGACCAGCCGCGGCCGGGTCCTGTCCAAGCGCGAGTTGGCCGACTACCTCTACCCCCACGACGAGGACCGCGACAGCAATGTGCTGGAGGTCCTGATCGGGCGCCTGCGCCGCAAGCTCGACCCGGACGGCGGCCTGGGCCCCATCGACACATTGCGCGGGCGCGGCTACCGCTTCACCCTGGGCGAGGGTCCGTGACCTCCCTCCAGGCGCGGGTGACCTGGGCCGCGGCCCTGGTCCTGGTGGTCTTCGTCGCCCTGACCGGCCTGGCCCTGGAGCAGGCCTTCCAGGCCAGCGCCCGTTCCGCCCGGGAGGAGCGCCTGCTCGGCCAGCTCTACCTGCTCATGGCGGCGGCGGACTCGGACCAGGACGGCCTGACCCTGCCCCGGGACCTGGCCGAGGCCCGCTTCAGCCTGCCGGACTCCGGGCTCTACGCCCAGGTCAGCGACGAAGAGGGCGAGTCGGTGTGGACCTCGGTCTCTGCCCTCGGCCGGCATGTCCCCTTCGCCGAACGCCTGGGCCCAGGGGTACGCAGCTTCCGCCAGGCCTTCGATGCCGAGGGGACGGGCTACTTCGTCGAGGGGTTCGGGGTGACCTGGTCCATAGGCCCGGTCCCGCGGGGCTACACCTTCAGCGTGGCCGAGGACTTGAGGCCCTACCGGGAGGCGTTGGCCCGCTTCCGCTTCGACCTGTTCGGCTGGCTGGGGGCCCTGTCCCTGATCCTCCTCGCCGCCCTGTTGCTGGCGCTGCGCTGGGGCCTGGCCCCGCTGCGGCGGGTCGCCGACGAGGTGGCCGCGGTGGAGGCCGGCCGCCAGGATCGGCTGCGCGGCGACTACCCGGAGGAACTGCGCACCCTCACTGACAATCTCAACGCCCTGGTGGCCCACGAGGCGGCCCGCCAGGCCCGCCTGGGTCATGCCCTGGCCGACCTGGCCCACAGCCTCAAGACCCCCCTGGCGGTGATGCGCGGGGCCCTGGGGCAGGACCCGGCGGGGACCCTGGCCGAGCAGGTGCGGCGCATGGACGAGATCGTCGCCTACCAACTGGAGCGGGCCCGCGGGCGCCCCGCCGCCACCCTGGCCCCGCCCATCGCCGTGGCCGCCGTGGTGGAGCGCTTGCTGGGGGCCCTGGCCAAGCTCCACGCCGAAAGGACCCTGGCCACGGAGCTGGACCTGGCCCCGGACCTCAGCTTCCGCGGTGCCGAGGGGGACCTGCTGGAGGTGGCCGGCAACCTGCTCGACAACGCCTTCAAGTGGTGCCGCACCCGGGTGCGGATGAGCGCTGCGCGGCAGGACGGACTGCTGGTCCTGTGGGTGGAGGACGACGGCCCCGGCATATCCGAGGCACTGGCCACCACATTGGGGCAGCGCGGCGCCCGGGGCGATCAGAGCACCCCGGGGCACGGCATCGGGCTCGCTGTGGTGCGGGAGATCTGCCGGGCCTATGGGGGCGATTTGAGCATCGAATCCAGCCCCCTGGGCGGGGCCCTGGTGCGGGCCCGGTTGGGGGCCTGAGCCTGAGGCAGACCCCTTTGTCCCTGGGTGTCCCCAGCCCCGCCACAGGCCCCCGGGACTAGGCTGGCGGTTGCATGCCGACCAGACGGTGGGCGCCGGTCAGAAGCGTGCCCCCAACGACATCCCGAGCAGCGCGGCGGGGTCGCGGTCCACGTCGTAGAGGCGGTTACCGGTCTTATCGTCGGCACGCAGGCTTCCGGCAAGTGTCGCGCCGACAAAGAAGTTGAAGCTCAGGCTATCCGAGATCTTTCCCCCGATCCGGGCCACCAGGGGCACGTTCTGATTCTCGCCGATCCCATCCGGGATGGGGCCCTGGTCGTCCAGGCGGAAGCGAAACGACCGATAGGCGGCGGCAATACCGAGTTCCCAACCGGAGTCCAGGTCACTGTCGGCTTGGTAGATGGGCGTGATGGAGGCGCCGAAGGTCGGGGCCCCCTGGGCGCAAGCACCACTGGTCGAGAAGACCAATGTCGCAGCGAGCGCCAGGCCCGCATGCAGCGATCTGGGGCCAGCAGGTCTTTCGTTCGGTGTGTTCATGTACAGCCATCCTATCAAGCAAGGGTGAAGTCGAAATGGGCCTGCGGTCGTCAGATGCCTATACAGACAGTGCCCCGGCGAGAACACTCCGCGGAAGCACCGAGATTGCCATGTGGTCAGCGATACCGTAAATGCGGTTCAGCCTGTCGAGCATCTCGATCTGGACTCGGTGTTTGAGTAGGCGGTCCGGGTCGTCCTGGGCAAGACGTGCGGCCTGTTGCCTGTGCAACTCGGAAGTCAGCTCCAGGATCGCTGCGCGGCTGGCGACCACGGTCCGCGCCGCCTGCTGGTCGCCCTCGATCAGTGCCTGCAGGGCGGCATGCGCTGACTCCTGTATGGTCTGCACCCATGTGCCCGAGTTCCATTCGCGCCCGCTCCAAGGCCATCGCTGGCACCTGGATCAACTCGTCGTCGAGATACTTGGGCCGGATAATGACCCGCTCCTCAATCGCCCGGTCCGGGATTATCTTGATCGCCATGTTCGCAAACAACGCGGCGAAGGGCAGGAAGATCACCGCATTGGCCGTCGCCCAGATGGTTGCGGCGTTGGCGATCTGGCGTGGCACCTCTTCGGCGAGCCGCTCCACTCCCTGCAGATGCGCGGCCACCGGCGAAACCGCCTCGGCGAGTCCCGCCAGCGCAGTGATGAACGGCAGCCAAATCAGGGCCCCCAATACATTGAACAGCACATGCACGGCCGCCGCCCGCTTTGCATCCTGGGGCTTGCTGATCGCTGCGAGTATCGCCGTGATCCCAGTCCCGATCTTTGCCCCGAAGAGGATGGCGATGCCGGCTGGAAGGGAAAGCAACCCCTGGGTCGCCATGACCACCGCGAGACCTATAGTTGCCGAGGACGACTGCACCAGGGTCATGAGCCCGGCACTGACGAAGCCCACCACCAGTACCGTGGTCACCGAGTCAGTGAAGCCAAACTGAAGTAAATAAAGTGGACATAGTCATCGTCCTTCCCACTCAACACGACATTGCCGCCCAGTGAGACGCCGGTGGCGGCATGAATCACCTCCAGGGTCAGCGCCC
>DYRB01000345.1 GCA_020718945.1 Lamprocystis purpurea
CGGCCCGGCCGGACTCATCGGCGGCTTTGCCGAGGTAACCATCACCGCGGCCCTCCCCAATTCCCTGCGCGGTGAGCTCCTTGCCGCCCCCCTGGCCCGCACCGCCTGAGCCCGCATAACCGAGCTTGTCCGACCACCCCCACAGCTTGGATCTCGAACTCCTGCCGGAGGACAACACCCGCCTGGCCAACCTGTGCGGGCTGCTGGACGGGCACCTGCGCCAGATCGAGCGGCGCCTGGGGATCGAGATCAACAACCGCGGCCAGGTCTTTCGCCTCATCGGCGAGCCGCTGGCGGTGAGCGCCGCCGAGCAGGTCCTGCGCGACCTCTATGCCGCCGCGGCGCAGGAGCCTCTGACCCCGGAGTCGGTCCACCTGCATCTGCAAGAATCCGGCCTCGAGGCCCTGGTCGAGGCCCATCTGGAGCGCTTGCCGGAGATCCTGATCAAAACGCGAGGCGGCCTGATCCGCGCCCGAGGCCCCAATCAGCAGGCCTACCTGCACGCCATCGCCAAGCACGACATCAGCTTCGGGGTGGGCCCGGCCGGGACGGGCAAGACCTACCTGGCGGTCGCCTCGGCAGTGGAGGCCCTGGAGACCGACCGGGTGCGTCGCCTGCTGCTGGTGCGCCCGGCGGTGGAGGCCGGGGAGCGCCTGGGCTTCCTGCCCGGGGACCTGGCCCAGAAGATCGACCCCTACCTGCGACCCCTCTACGACGCCCTGTTCGAGATGCTCGGCTTCGAGCGGGTCAACAAACTGCTGGAGCGCAACGTCATCGAGGTCGCGCCGCTCGCCTTCATGCGCGGGCGCACCCTGAACGAGTCCTTCATCATCCTGGACGAGGCGCAGAACACCACCCCCGAGCAGATGAAGATGTTCCTGACCCGCATCGGCTTCGGCTCCACCGCGGTCATCACCGGGGACGTGACCCAGGTGGACCTGCCCCGGGGTCAGCCCTCGGGCCTGCGCCAGGTCATCGAGATACTGCGCGACTGCGAAGGCATCAGCTTCACCTTCTTCAACGCCCGGGACGTGGTCCGCCACGCCCTGGTGCAGCGCATCGTCAATGCCTACGACGCCTATGAGAACCCCTGATGGGCCGGCTGCAATCAGGTCCAGAAGAATATTGTCCGCAAATGAACGCAAATGAACGCAAATGCTTGTTCGCGTTAGTGCGTGCGTCGCCTCCCAACCCTAGGGACCCGTCGAAATGCGGGAAACAGGCGCGGACCCTCCTCTCCTATTTGCGTTCATTTGCGTTAATTTGCGGACCCTATTGATTTGGCGGATCGGACTGTGACTCATCAGGACACGCACCTGGATCTCGACCTGCAAGTCGCCTGCGAGGCCCCGGGCCTGCCCGAGGAGGCGCAGTTGCGCGCCTGGGCCGCGGCGGCCCTGGCCGGGCGGCGCGAGGCGGCGGAGCTGACCATCCGGGTAGTGGACGAGGCCGAGGGGACGGAGCTGAACCAGCGCTACCGCGGCCGGCCCGGGCCCACCAATGTCCTGTCCTTCCCCTTCGAGATCCCCGCCGGCCTGCCCGCCGACGCGGCCGGCCTGGACCTGATCGGCGACCTGGTCATCTGCGCCCCGGTGGTGGCCCGGGAGGCCGCCGACCAGGGAAAGCCGGAACCGGCCCACTGGGCCCACCTGATAGTCCACGGCACCCTGCACCTGCTCGGCTACGACCACATCACAGACCCCGACGCCGCGGCCATGGAGGCGGTAGAAACCGCCATCCTCGCCGGGTTAGGATTCCCTTCACCCTACGAGGCACCCGAAAGCCCCTATGACCAGCGATCGATCTAGCTTCGGTTCGCGCCTGCGCCGCCATCTGGACCAGTTCCGGCAGCGGCTCAGACGCGAACCGCAGGACCAGCAGCAACTCCTGGAACTGCTGAGGGATGCCAAACAGCGGGCCGTACTCGACACCGATGCCCTGAGCATGATCGAGGGGGTCTTGCAGGTCGCCGACCTGCGGGTCCGCGACATCATGATCCCGCGGGCCGAGATGACCTACATCCGCCGCGACGACCCCCTGGACCAGATCCTCAAGGTGGTGGTCGAGACCGCCCACTCCCGCTTCCCGGTCATAGGCGACGACAAGGGGGATGTGGTCGGGGTGCTGATCGCCAAGGACCTGCTGGCCTTCTGCGGCAGCGAGGTCCGCCGCCCCTTCACCCTGCGCGACCTGGTGCGCTCCGCGGTCTTCGTCCCCGAGAGCAAGCGGCTCAATGTCCTGCTCAAGGAGTTCCGCTCCAGCCGCAGCCACATGGCCATAGTGGTGGACGAGTACGGCACCGCCGCCGGGCTGGTGACCATCGAGGACGTACTGGAGCAGATCGTCGGCGAGATCGACGACGAGCACGACTACGACGAGGCGGCCTTCATCTACCGGCGCAGCCCCAACGAATACACCATCAAGGCCCGCACTGGCATCGAGGACTTCAACGCCTACTTCGGCTGCGAACTGCCCGACGACGAGTTCGACACCATCGGCGGCCTGGTGGTCCACGCCATGGGGCGCCTGCCCAAGGGCGGTGAGCGGGTACGGGTGGGGGACTTCCGCTTCACCGTCAAGCGCGCCGACAGCCGCCGGGTGCACCTGCTCACCGTCGCCCGCATCGAGCCTGAGGAGGCCGCCGAGGCGGACGAGGAGACCGGGGACCTGCCTGAGGAACAGCCGGACTGAGCACCGGCGGCGGCCGCAACGGGGGCCGCCGACGATGTAGGTGCGAATTCATTCGCACCGAGGTCGGCGCCGACGCCAGGACCCCCGTCCCGACATCCACCCACCCCCACCGAGACCCGCCACCTGCCATGACCCAGCCCCCTGCCCTGTCGCGACGCCTCGCCGCGCCCCTCCTGGCCCTCTGGGCCTGGTCCCTGCCCGCCCCGGCGACGGTCCCGGTGGACGGCAATCTGCTGGCCAGCCGCGCCTGTCCGGCCACGGTCTCCATCAAGCAGCGCGACCCCGCCGGCGGGGTCCACCTGGAGCCCGGGCGGGCCTATCGGGTGCTGGGCAAGAACAAGGCGGAGGCCACCCACTATCAGATCGTCATCGAGGGCGCGCGCCCGGCGGAGCGCTGGGTCGAGGTGGGGTGCGGGACCCTGGGCGGCACCGGCACCCCGTCGGCGGCCGGCACCCCCGCAGTAGAGGCCCCGGCCAAACCGGTCCCCCGGGCGCCGGAGGCGCCCGCTCCAACGGCCCGGCCCGGCGCCTTCGTGCTCGCCCTGACCTGGCAGCCGGCCTTCTGCGAAATCAACCGGCGCAAGACCGAGTGCCGCGACCAGACCGCCCAGCGCCCTGACGCCAGCCGCTTTTCCCTCCACGGGCTCTGGCCCCAGCCCAGGGACAACGGCTACTGCGGTGTGGACCCCGCCACCCGCAGGCTCGATCAGGGGGGGGACTGGACCGCCCTGCCCCCACTGGCCCTGAGCCCGGCCACCCGCGAGCGCCTCGCCACCCTCATGCCCGGGGCCCGCTCCGCCCTGGATCGCCACGAATGGATCAGCCACGGAACCTGCTACGGGACCGACGCGGACACCTATTTCGACCAGGCCCTGGACCTGATCGAGCAGGTCAACGCCTCGCCCATCCGCGCCCTGTTCGCCGACAACCGTGGCCGGCACCTGTCCGCCACCGACATCGCCGCCGCCTTCGATGCCACCTTCGGCCGCGGGGCCGGGGACCGGGTCCGCCTGGTCTGCGACCAGGGCATGATCGGCGAGCTGCGCCTCAGCCTGAAGGGCCAGATCGGTCCGGACTCCCGCCTCGGCCCCCTGATGCAGGCCGCGCCCCCCCTCAGCACCCGCTGCCGCGGCGGAAGGGTGGACGAGGCGGGGTTTGAATAGACCGAGCGGGGTCTTGGCCGGCCCCATTGCGCCCCAGCGCCCAAGGACCGCCCCGGCCCTGGGTCGTCGCGGCTAAAGCCGCTCCCGCGCCCGATCCTGGTGGGAGCGGCTTTAG
>DYRB01000346.1 GCA_020718945.1 Lamprocystis purpurea
GGGTCTGCGCTGGCGGGGAGCAACAGGCCCAGGATGGCGGCCCGGACCAGGATCAAGGGCTTGCGGCCCCACCACTTGCCCAGACCGGTGAGGGTCTGGCTGTAGTTGGCCTTGCGCTCCTTGTAGCTCTCCTTGGAGAGCTTGGAGACGGGGAACTGGGTCTCGATGAAGCTCGGGTCGGCGTCCAAGCTCAAGGGGCCTCTCCTTCGGCTGGGCCCGCCATGCTCGATGGGTTGGCCCAGACGGTGCTCAGGTTCGGGTAGGTCTGGATGGTCTCGTCGGCGGTCACCAATAGCGCCCCCCGCGCTTGGGCGGTGGCGATGATGATGCGGTCGGCGGGGTCCTTGTGAATGTCAGGCAGGGCCGTCGAGGCATGCAACAGCCTTGGAGTGACGGGAAGGCATTGGATATCGGCCCTTTCCAAGGCTACGTCGAACCAGTCCGGCAGCGGTAGAGGGAGCTTCAAAGTGCCCTTCCTGACGAGTTGCGCGACTTCCAGTGTCGAGATGACCGAAATGGCGAAGGTGTCCTCCGCGGAACGCAGCCATTGCCGCAGCGGCTCGGGCAGACTGCGGCTGATCTCGGGATGCAGCCAGCGGACCCAGGCATGGGTGTCGAGAAGAATCACCGGTAGAGGTCTCCCCATTCCTCCAGGGTGAAGGCTGGCGCGATGTCGTCGCCGTGCACCTGCGCACCTTTCCAAGCCAGCTCGGGGGGCGGCTTGTGCCGCGACCGCCCGGCCGGGACCGCTTCCGGGGCCTCGATGAGCACGATCACCCGCGCCGGGCCCGGCGGCCGGGGCTGCGGGAGCTTGATGTGGATTTCGCCCTGGTCGTCGATCCGGGCGTCGATCTCGATGGCTTGCATGGGTCTTGGCACCATTGCTCTGGGTTGACTCGATAGACCGGGACCCGGGCGTCACCCGGCAGGGTCTTCCCCGCCCTTTCTCCGGCGCGGCGCCCGGGTCGCCTTTGGCCTCGGCGGCTGTGGGCGCCCCCCGGTGGCGGCCAGTTCAAACACCGGGAGTGGCTCGTGGGGGGCGTCGCTGACCGGGTTCTCGGTCAGGGCATAGCGTACCGCCTTGCGCCAACCCTTGTTGCGCCCCTGGACGGCGTGGCCGGTGGCGGCGCAGGTCATGGTGTAGAGCCACCAGCGTTCCTCCGGGACCAGGCCGAGCCAGTTCTTGACGGCGGCGGGGGTCAGGGCGGGGTCGGCCTCCTCGATGGCCCAGGCGAGCAGGACCAGCTCCTTGCCGAGCAGGCGGGAGACGGGGTTGGTGCCGGTCTTCCAGGCCCCGGCCTTGAGCCCCTCCTGCTTGAGGCGCTTGTTGAACTCCACCCGGGACTCGTCGGCGATGGCGTCCCACTTGGCGCGGGGGAGCAGGACCCGGAGCTTGCCCTCGATCTCACCCAGGGCAAAGGTGGGGGGCGTGGCGGCGGTGGCCTGGTCCCAGGTCAGGTGCTCGGAGATGAGGACCTCCTCGCGGTTGCCCGCGGGGATGGTCACCAGGAAGTGGTGGGCCGTGGCCTGGGGGCAGAAGCCGAATCCCTGGCAGGGGGGTGTCGTGCTGGTCGCCAATCGCGGCTCCGGTGATTGTGGTGGCCTGGGATCGCGGCGAGGGCGCCGCTCCCACGGGGCGCCGCTCCCAGCAAGGCTGGGGAGGCTAGGCAGAATGGTCGGCCAAGTCGAGGCGCCGTTCGATGCGCTCGACGCGGCGCGTCAGGGTGCTCAGGGCCTCGCGGTCGCTTCCGGAGAGGGCGTAGAGGCTGCCAAGGGTCTGCTCCATGGCGGACAGCCGTAGTTCGATCCGGCCAAGGCGGTCGCCGTGGTCGTTGAGGCTGCTGCGAATGGCGCGGAGATGCTCCAGCACCAGGCTTTCCACGGTCTCGGTCATGTCGAATCTCCTGTTGCGGCACGCCCACAGTGTAACGTCAGGGCTCGACCTCGTTGCGCGGTAGGTCCACGGCGATCTCGTGGACATAGTCCAGGAGCTGGCGGCCTGTCGGGAACCACAGGGCGGATGCCTCGATGGTGACCTCGCCCTCGCTCAGCAGGGAGCGCAGGTGCTCGACGGTGGCGCGGATCTGTTCCACGGTGAGCATCAGGTCGTCGGCGAGCTGAAGGTCGACCCACTGGCCGTCCAGGACGGCGATGCGCTGGGCCGCAGCCTGGCCCCCGTGCTTGCCGAGCCGCTCCAGAAAGCCGTAGGCGTTGTGGGTGGTGGTGAAGCGGAAGACCTTCTCCGGGTGGCTCATGGGGCGCCAGGTCGCCGGGCCTTCCCGGTCGATGGGGTCGGGTGTCGGGCCTGGCCCAGGCCCTGGGCCCCAGTCGATGGAGACTTGATGGGTGTCGGAGACGATGCCCTTGTCCTCGGCGACCGCCAGGATCAGGCGGCTACCATCGGGCACGGCGAAGGGGTCGTCATAGGTCCCGCCGGCCACCTTGGGGTCCGAACCGTCGGTGCTGTAGCGGATGGGCACGGGCGGGGCGGCGCGCAGCTCCACCATCCGGGCCTCGGCGCTGCCGTAGACCCGGCCCTTGAGGGTGATGCGGTTCTTCCAGGTGAGTGGTTCGCCGGTCTCGTGGGCCCCGGTGGAGTCCACCGCCAGGAAGGAGACGATCAGCTCCGTGGTCTCGTAGTCGCGCCCGGAGAGCCTGTGGGAGGCGGCGGTGGCCGGGGCGCCGATCTCGACAAAGACGGTGTCGCCGTTCACCGGGGTGACCCGGAGCTTGACCCGGCCGGTGTCGTCGTCGCGGGACAGCTCTTGCAGCTTGACCTGGGTGGCGGGCTGGGGGAAGGGGCCCTTCTCGACATAGCCGCCGTCTTCCCGCCAGACCTCGCGGTGCAGGCAGTCGGCCTTGAGCTTGTCCAGGGCGTCGCTGCGGTGCCACTGCCAGGCGGGGTTGGTGGCGGCCCGGCGCTTGATCTCGGCCCAGGGCATGACCTTCTGGGTGAAAATGCGCGCCTCGACCTTCTTGACGAAGGTCTCGCCGGTCACCTCCTCCGTGTACTTCATCTTGGCCTTGAGGGTGCGGACTATCTGGTCCTCCCCGTCGTAGCGGTTGGCGGTGAACTCCATGGGGAAGTCCGCCGACATGAGCCGCTGGGCGCTGGGGTAGTAGAGGGTCGAGAAGGTCTCCCGCAGGGCGCTGCCGAACTGGTTCTGGATGCGGTCGAGGAGGTCCCGGGCCTGGACGAGCTGGGGGTCGTTGTCGGGGGTCCCCTCGGACCTCAGCTCGTCGATGATGTGGCGGATGGCCTTCAGCTCCTTGGCGGCGTTGAGCAGGGCATCCGCGCTGCGCTGGCCGGTGAGGAAGCCGATGCGGTTCTTGAAGTCGATGTTGTCGTAGAGCTTGGCGAGGTCCGGGTTGAGCCCGCTGGGGTGGGGGCTCGCGATGACCAGCATTGTCTGACCCTGGCTCACCTCGATCTCGTCCACCGCGGGCAGGGCCTGGACCTTCTGGTAGCACCAGCCGGTCTCGGGCTTGAACAGCTCGGTGAGGCGCTCGCGCAGTTCCTTGAGGGACTGGTCGTGCAGGTAGCTCTCGGCGGTGGTGCGCAGGCGGGCTACCAGGTTCTGGACGTTCTTGATGAACAGCCGCCCGTCGCGCCCCGCGTGCAGGTACCAGGCGGTGGTGACCAGGCGGTTGACGACCTCGCCCTTGAGCTTGGCGATGTCCTGGCCCGGGGCGCAGAGGTTGGCGACGATCTCGGGCAGGGTCAGGCCCCGGGTCCCCCCGGCGACGGTGGAAAGCGACGCGACGAGCAGCAGCTTCATGGCGTCCTGGGCCTGGGTCCCGCCCAGGTTGGTGTCCAGGACCTCGGCCACCGACTGTCCGGCGGACGCGATGTCGTGGGAGACGGCGGTCTCCAGGCTGTTGTTGATCTGGTTGACCTCGGTGAGGGTCTCGCGGTCGTTGAGGTCGATGTTGTGGGCGTTGATCAGGTA
>DYRB01000347.1 GCA_020718945.1 Lamprocystis purpurea
TCATCGTCGAGTGCCTGGAGTACTGGGTGCGCGAGATGCATGTGGACGGCTTCCGTTTCGACCTGGCCAGCGCCATGGCCCGGGACGAGCACGGCGTGCCCATGCAGAACCCGCCGGTGCTCTGGGCCATCGAGCTGTCGGACGTGCTGGCCCGCACCAAGATCATCGCCGAGGCCTGGGACGCCGCCGGGCTCTACCAGGTCGGCTCCTTCCCCGGCTATCGGTGGATGGAGTGGAACGGGCGCTACCGCGACAGCCTGCGCCGCTTTGTGCGCGGCGACCCCGGGCTGGTCGCTGAGATGGCCACGCGCCTGTCGGGTAGCAGCGATCTGTACCAGCGCAATCTGCGCCAGCCCATCAACAGCATCAACTTCGCCACCTGTCACGACGGCTTCACCCTGCACGACCTGGTCAGCTACAACCGCAAGCACAACCGGGCCAACCGCGAGGGCAACCGGGACGGTACCAGCGACAACCTGAGCTGGAACTGCGGGGTGGAGGGCGCCACCGACCGTCCCGAGGTCCTGGCCCTGCGCGCCCGCCAGGCACGTAACATCCTGGCCATACTGTTCCTCAGCCAGGGCATCCCCATGCTCCTGGCCGGCGACGAGGTCCTGCGCAGCCAGCAGGGCAACAACAACGTCTGGTGTCAGGACAACGGGCTGGGCTGGTTCGACTGGACCCTGGTGGAGCGCAACGCCGACATGCTGCGCTTCGTGCGCGGCCTGATCGCCCTGCGCAAGCGCCACCCGAGCCTGCAACGCCGCCACTTTCTCTCCGGGCGGGTACGCGAGGGGTCGGACCTGCCGGACATCGCCTGGCATGGGGTGGACCTGGATGCCCCCCAGTGGCTGGACAAGGAGTGCCGTACCCTGGCCTTCACCCTGGCACCGCGGGACAAGGGCGAGGGGCCGTTGCATGTCATGATGAACATGGGCGAGATCCGGGCGGACTTCGCCGTACCCGGCGGGCCGGCCGAGGGCGGTCCAGGTCTGTCCGGCTACCGCTGGCACCTGGCCCTGGACACCGCCGCCGCCCCGCCCGCGGACCTGTTCGCACCGGCGGATCAGCCGGCCTTCACCCCGGCGCGCTACCCGGTCGCCCCGCGCAGCCTGGTGGTGCTGGAGGGCCGCTGACCGGCCCGCCCGCCCGCCCCGACCGTCCCCTCGCCCGCGGCGGGCGTTGACCCGCTGGCGTCCTTTGATTACTGTTGCAGGCGGGCACCCCGCCCGCACCGCACCTTGCCCCTACGCTGCCCCTACGCTGCCCCGACTCTGCCCCCCCCAGGTGGGCCCGATGAACCTAGGCTCGATGACCGGGACCAATATCCACCACGCCCTGGGGCTGCACATGCACCAGCCCCCGGGCAACCTGCGCCTGCTCATCGACACCAACCCCTGGGAGGCCGAACAGATCATCCGCTGTTACGAGCGGGTGGTGCGCTACGCCGAGCAGTACCGGGACGTGGCCCGCATCCATGTGGGCTTCTCCGGCATCCTGCTGGAGCAGCTCCTGGACCCGGACATCGTCGATCACTACCGGCATATCGTTGACATCCCGGCCTTCCTCAACCGTTACCGCGAGGCCGACAACATCGAGCTGATCGGCATGGGCTACTACCACCCGATCTTCCCCCTGATCCCCAAGGCGGACTGGGAGGAACACCTGGTGCGCGGCCGAGACACCATGGAGTCGGTATTCGGGCGGGCCCCGCGGGGCTTCTGGCCCCCGGAGATGGCCTTCTCCATGGACCTGATCCCGGTCCTGGCCAGGGTCGGCTACGAGTATGTGGTGGTCGATGGGGTCCACATCCGCCCCCAGGACGGGGTTCACGACCTCTACCGTCCCTACCTGGCCTGTCAGGACGGGGTCTGCATCACCGTGATCCCCCGCGACCGGGCCCTCTCCAACGGCCAGGAGAGCGGCTGCGACCCCCTTTGGCTGGAGGCCGAGGCGCAGCGCCAGGTGGCCGACTCGCCGCGCCCCCAGGCCCCGCGCCTGGTGACCACCTGGTCCGACGGGGAGAACGGCGGCTGGTTTCGCCAGACCCACGAGCCGTCCGGGTTCTTCGGCCACTTCTTCGCCCCGGCCATGGAGCGGGTGCGCAGCGGCGAGTCGGCCCTGACCCCGGTGGCCCTGTCGGCCTATCTGGAGCGCCACCCCCCGACCACGGAGGCCAAGGTCCGCACCGGGGCCTGGAACATCGGCGACACCTCGGGCAACGACTTCAGCCAGTGGGCCGGGTCCGAGACCCAGCGGCGCGCCGGGGCGACGGTGGGACTGGCCAGTCGCCGCTATTGGGACCTGACCCGCAAGGCCCGGCGCCTGGGTGCCGAGGCCGGCGCCGCCCTGGCCGAGGCGCGCGCCCTGATCCTGGAGGCGCAGACGAGCTGCTTCCTGTTCTGGGGCGATGCCTGGATCCCCCACCTCTACGCCCGCACCGAGGCGGCCAACCGCGCCCTGGACCGGGCCGCCGAGGCATTGCGCCAATCCGGCGAGGCATGACATGGGCAAGCGGATGCGCAAGACAACCGAATCAGACCCGATGGCCCCCAACCCGGGGGCCGGGCCCCTACCGGCGGCCGAGTTGGCGGCGGTGGCCACCCGCATCGCCGCGGACTTTCCCCTGGTCCTGGAGCAGACCAGCCTGGTCCTGCTCGACGTGGACCCCGGACACCTGCACGCCTTCTGGACCCTGGCCCCGGGGGCCCTGGCCGAGGCCGGGGTCGCCTTCCCGGGCGGGGACGCGGCCCCCGAGGCGGTGCTGCGCCTGCGCCGGTTGCACCCGGACGGCGGTGCCGAGGACCTGGGCACCCAGCCTTTGGCGGCGGGTCCCCGGGGCGACGCCCGCTTCGGCCTGGACCCGGGCGACGACGCTGCCGCCTATCAGGCCGAGATCGGCCTGCGCAACGCCCAGGGGGGCTGGGTGCTGGTGGCACGTTCCAACCAGGCCCGGCTGCCGCGCCCTGTGGGGGTACCGATCCCGGTGTGGGATGGGGTGGAGCCCCTGGCGCCGACCGAGCCGGCCGAACCGGTCCTCGTAACCCAGTCCGGGCCTGAGCGCTGGCCTGAGCCCGGGCCTGTGTCGCAGCCGCAGCCCTGGCCTGATTCACGGTCGGGGCCCGGCCCCGGTGCCCGGCCGGGTGCAGGCGCGACTACAGGACCGGGCTCGGTGCTTGCCCCAGCGCCTGGTACCAGGCCCGCTCGCTGGGTCATGGCCGTCGCTGCGGCTGGCGGGATTTCTGAGGATGCGGAACCCGGCCGGACCCAGGGCGTCTGGCCCATGTCCGGGCCCTGGCCCAGGTCTGATTCAGCGTCCGAGCCCAGGTCCGAACCCGGGTCCGGGTCCGAGCACAGGACCGAGCCTGCACCCCCCTGGCCAGGCCCGGCTGCACCGGCGGCGGGCGACGATGCCGTCCAGTTCCCCGACTACCCCTGGCAGCCGGCCAGCCGCGGCGACTGGCCCGAGCCGGCCTGGCCCCTGGGCACCGATGCCGCCGCGACGGCCACCCCCATCCCTGGCGGAGCCGAGGCAGGGCCTTACCCCGAGCCGGGCGGCGGGCCCTGGACCCCAGGCCCAGGTCAGCCTCAGACCCAGCCGGAGCCCACGGGGCCCATCTCCAGCTTCGCCCTCGGGCGCGGGCCGGCGGGGTCCACCGGGCCCCTGGTGGAGGCCGAGGTCCTGGTGCACGTCAGCGGCCCGCCCGGGACCCTGGTAGAGCTTTACGGGCGCTCGCTGCGGGTTGGGCCGTCCGGGCGCTCCACCCTGCGCCTGCCGGTGCCCGACCTGGCCCTGTTGGAGGGGCTGCTGGCCTGGCCCGCCCCGTCGGGCGAAGGCCCGGCGGGCCACTGAGGCCATTGCGCCCGGCCTTGCCGCCAGACCCCCGGCGGGACGCCGGGGGACCCAGTGCCGGCAAGATGCCGGCGCTCCAAGAAATGCC
>DYRB01000348.1:0-1210 GCA_020718945.1 Lamprocystis purpurea
CTGGCTATCCTTCGGGGCCGTGTCGGTGCTGATGCTGGCCCTGGATGCCAGGCCCCTGGCCTGGGGCCGGGGGCAGGCCGGGGACCTGGATGCGCCGGCCTGGGCCCGGGCCGGGGCCAGGGTCTGGCGGCTCTGGGGGGCGCCCCAGTGGGCGGTGGCGGTGGGGCTCTTGCCGGCCCTGCTGCTGCTGTTCGGGCGGGTCTCGGTGATCTCGCCCCTGGCCAACCTGGTGGCCGTACCCCTGTTCGCTCTCCTGCTCCCGGTGGTCCTTGGGGCGGTGGCCCTGAGTCTGATCCAGGGCCTGATCCCGTGGTCGGGCCTGGGCCAGCCCCTGACCTGGGTCGCCCAGGGGCTCTCCGGTTTCCTCGCAGCGGTCGAGGCCCTGGCGGCCCAGCCCTGGGCCACGGAGACCATCTCCGCCCGCCCGGCCTGGGTGTGGGTGGCCGCCTTCGCCGGGGCCCTGCTGCTGCTCGCCCCCCGGGGCCTGCCGGGGCGGGCCCTGGGGCTGCTGGCCCTGCTGCCCCTGGCCCTGGTGCGACCGCCGGTACCCCAGCCCGGGGAGGTCTGGTTCAGCCTGCTGGACGTGGGCCAGGGGCTGGCGGCGGTGGTGCGCACCCGGGGCCACACCCTGGTCTTCGATACGGGCCCGGCCTTCGCCGGGGGCTTCAACACCGGCTCGGCGGTGGTGCTGCCCTGGTTGCGCGAGGCCGGGGTGGGGCGCATCGATGCCCTGATCCTGAGTCACGCCGACCTGGACCACGCAGGCGGCCTGGCGGGTCTGGTCGGGGCCATCCCCATAGGGCGCCTGTTGAGCGGCGAGCCGGACCAGATCCAGGCCCCAGGGGTCGAGCCCTGCCGGGCCGGGGACGGCTGGGACTGGGACGGGGTCGGCTTCGCCCTGCTGCACCCGGACCGGGACGGCCTGACCGGCAACGACGCCTCCTGCATCCTGCGCGTGGCGACGGGGGGTTCCGCGGTGCTGCTGACCGGCGATGCCGGGGCCGGGGTCGAGGTGGCGCTCGCCCAGCGCCTGGGTACGGGGCTGCGCAGCGACCTGCTGGTGGCCGGGCACCACGGCAGCGACACTTCGTCGGCGGCGCCTTTTCTGGCCGCGGTGGCCCCGCGCTGGGTGCTCTACTCCGCGGGGTTTGCCAACCGCTACGGGCTTCCTACGCCCAAGGTCCGCGCCCGGGTGATCGCCCAGGGGGCC
>DYRB01000348.1:1310-3940 GCA_020718945.1 Lamprocystis purpurea
CGGCGAACTCGAGACCGCGGCCCTGGGGGCCATCGCCTTTCGCCTGGACCCGGTGATGGGGCTGCGGGGCCCGACCTGGGACCGGCGGCGGCTGCGACTGTGGACCCACAGGCCGCACACCGCGGCCGTGCCGGTACAGCCCCCCGGTGGCTTCGGGTATGATTGACCCGCTCCGCAGGGCCCGGGTCCGGGTCCCCGGGGCCATCCAGACCGCCGAGCCCAGGCGGCGGCCTTAACCCGAGGTACCACCCCTTGTTGGAAATCATCCAAGCCGGCGGCTGGGTCATGCTGCCGATCATCGCCTGTTCTGTGCTGGCCACGGCCATAGTCCTGGAGCGCCTCTGGGCCCTGCGGCGGCGACGCATCATGCCGGAGAACCTGGTCAGCACCCTCTGGCAACTCCACCGCACCGGCAAGCTCACCGAAGATCGCATCCAGGAGATTCGCGACGCCTCGCCCCTGGGGCGCATGCTGAGTGCCGGGGTGGTCAACCGCTTCCATTCCAGGGAAATCATGAAGGACGCCATCGGCGACACCGGCCGCCAGGTGGTGGCGGGGCTGGAGCGCTACCTCAACACCCTGGGCACCATCGCCTCGGTCAGCCCCTTCCTCGGCCTGCTGGGGACTGTGCTCGGCATCATCGACGTCTTCGGGGTCATCTCCGGGGCCGGAGTGGGCAGCCCGACCCTGCTCGCCGGGGGCATCGCCAAGGCCCTGATCACCACCGCCGCCGGGCTCATGGTGGCCATCCCCGCCCTCATGGCCCACCGCTTCTTCAATAGCAAGGTCAACAAGCTGGCCATCGCCATGGAGGAGCAGGCCCTGCGCCTGGTGGAGGTGATCAAGGGCGAGCGCGAGGACTGGCAGGAAGAGGTCCGATGAACCTGCGCCCCAAGCGTCCCGATGACCCGGAGATCAACCTCACGCCGCTGATCGACACGGTGCTGATGCTGATGATCTTCTTCATGGTCTCCACTACCTTCAAGGACGACGTGCGCATGCAGGTCAAGCTGCCCCAGGCCCAGGGGGAGGCGGCCCAGGACGAGATCCCCCAACTGCTGGAGGTCATCGTGGACCGCGAGGGGCGCTTCTATGTGAACGGCGAGCAGGTGGTGGACAAGGGGGTGGGGACCCTCAAGAGCGCCATGGCCGCGGCCCTGGCGACCCGGGCGGGGGAGGGGAACCCGGACAAGACCCTGCCGGTGCTGATCCGCGCCGACGCCGCGAGCCCCCATCAGGCGGCCATGACGGTCATGGACGCGGCCAGCCAGTTGGGCCTGGCGCGCATCGCCTTCGCCGCTGCCCAGCCCCCGGGCGGGGCCGCGCCTTGAGTGCCCATCCCGACCTCAGCGGCCTGGCCGGCCGCGAGATCTACCGTCGCCTGCTGGGCTATGCCCGGCCCTATTGGCGCATGTTCGGCCTGTCTATCCTGGGCATGATCGCCTATGCCGCCACCGAGCCGGTCTTCGCGGCCATGATGAAGCCGCTCCTGGACGGGACCTTCGTCGAGCGCGACATGGACTCGGTGCGGCTCATGCCCCTGATCCTGATCGGGATCTTCCTGGTGCGCGGGGTGGCGGGCTTTGTCAACAACTACTGCCTGAGCTGGGTCGGGCGGCGGGTGGTGGCGGACCTGCGCCAGGCCATGTTCGACCACCTGCTGCGCTCGCCGACGCGCTACTACGACAACCACGGCTCCGGGCAGATCCTCTCCAAGCTGACCTACAACGTGGAGAACGTGGCCAGCGCCGCCACCCAGGCGGTCACCACCCTGGTGCGCGACGGCTTCACCATCCTCGGCCTGGTTGGCTACATGCTCTATCTCAACGCCGCCCTGTCGGCCATCTTCCTGGTGGTGGGGCCCATCCTGGCGCTGGCCGTGCGCTATGCCACCAAGCGCTTCCGTCGGGTCAGTCGACGCATCCAAGACCGGGTCGGCGACCTGACCCACGCCGCCCAGGAGGTCATAGACGGCCACCGCGTGGTCAAGGCCTTCGGCGGTCAGGACTATGAGTCTGGGCACTTCGGCCTGATCAACGAGAAGACCCGGGCGCTTCAGATGAAAATGATCGCCACCGAGTCCATCAATACCCCGGTGGTGCAGCTCGTCCTGGCCCTGGTGATCGCGGCCATCGTCTACCTGTCCACCGTCCAGGGGGTGCGCGATGGGGTGTCGGTGGGGACCTTCATGTCCTTCGTGGTGGCCATGGCCCTGCTGCTGCCGCCCATTAAGCGCCTGACCTCGGTCAACTCCCAGTTGCAGCGCGGCATCATCGCCGCCGAGAGCCTGTTCGAACTGCTCGACAGCGAGACCGAGCCCGATCACGGCACCCGCACCCTGGGGCGTGCCCAGGGTCGCCTGGAGTACCGCGGCATCACCCATGTCTATGCCGAGGACAAGGGGGCCGTGCTGAACGACATAGACCTGACCCTGGCCCCGGGGGAGACGGTGGCCCTGGTGGGCCGCTCCGGGAGCGGCAAGACCACGCTTGCCAGCCTGTTGCCTCGTTTCTACGAGCCGAGCGCCGGGCAGATCCTCATGGACGGCATCGACACCCGGGAGCTGACCCTGGCCAGCCTGCGGGCCCAGATCTCCCTGGTGACCCAGGACGTGGTCCTGTTCAACGACA
>DYRB01000349.1 GCA_020718945.1 Lamprocystis purpurea
CAGGGCGGCGGTGGTGGCGCCGTGCTCCCGGGGATAGCTGTTCCAGCCGCGGTAGATGCCGAAGTTGTCCTCGTTGTAGGCGAAGAGCTGGCGGCCGATGCCGAAGTGGTCGAAGGCGGCGTTGGCGTCCTGGAGCCACTGCACCCCGTCCACGCCCTCGATCTGGTACTTCTCGAAGGTGATGCCGTACTCGCCCACATTGAAGGGGACGGTGAAGCTGTCCGTGGCGGCGTCGTAGAACTCGGTCAAGCCCTCTCCATCGCGCAGTTGCTGCTTGAAGGTCTCCAGCGTACCGACGTAGGGGCTGTTGTTGGTGTGCGACCCGGCCCAGGACCAGGGCTCGTACCAATGCACGTCGTAGAGCACCCCGGGGTCGGCCAGCTTGTACATGCCACGGTCGCTGGGGTGGAAGGAGACCTCCAGCACAATCAGATGGTTGGGATCGACGGCGCGGATCTTCTCGACCACCGTGGTGGCGTAGGCGAACCAGTTGTTGACATAGGGCTCGTTGATCAGGTCGTAGCCGACGATGCTGGTCTCGTTGCGGTAGCGCCCGGCGATGGCGACCCACAGGTCCTCCAGGCGCTTCTTGAGGTCCGCCCGACTGCCGAACCCCTTGAAACCGCTGGCGCTCAGTCGTGGGCCGAGTCCAGGCGCAGACCCTGGGCGCCGGTCTCCGCCGCGGCGGGGTCCAGGGCGAGGCTGGACTTGGTGCTGGTCCAGGTGGGGGCGGGGCCTTCGAAGCCGCCATCCTGGATCAGATTGGTACCAGCCAGGGCGGTGCCCACCGCCAGGGCCAGGGGTAAGGGGCTCAGGGCCAGCAGGCGAGCGGACAGGGCAGCGCGTTTCATTGAAGAAGTCCAAAGGGAACTAGGAGGTTGGGCGGTGTGGCCCGGTAACAGCGGGGCCTTGGACCAGCGGCCCTAGACCCGTACCCTGCGCGGCCGGCGGCCCGGGTAAGTGCCTGATGCGCTGGGGTTACGACTGACGTGGTCCGCATTCACATTATCAAAGTCTGGTTATTGCCACAACTCCGGTGCCTGACCTTGGGGCCTGTCAGCTCCCCTTTTGCTGATTCGCGACCCTCGTGAAGCAGGGCATCGAGCCCCGGCGTTGCCGAGCTGGATCTCGTGACACAGCTCCGCGGTGTCACGCCTCGGTGCTGCGTCCCGTGCGAACCCCCTGCCCGCCCGGCGGCCCAGAGCGCCGGGGGAGATGCGTAACACCGCGGAGCGGTGTTACGAGGGCAAGAGGGCCTGCACCTCCGGCTCAGCCCGCCTCCGCCCCCTCCAGGAACTGCGCCACATCCGCTGCCAAGGCCCGCACCAAGGGCTCCGGGACCGACTCGCCGCCCTGGGCCAGGGCCAGACCACGCATGATGAGCCCGGCCTGGTCCTGGGTCAGGACCCCCTGGGGCAGGGCCTCGCCGTAGAGCCAGACCCCGGCCTGCTGGGGGGCGGGGGCGATCAGTTGGCCGGCACGCACCGCGGCCCCGGCGAGCAGGGCGCCCAGGAGCAGGTCCAGGGCCGGGCCCGGGCAGGCCTGCTGGATCAGGACCTCGGCCCCATGCAGTTTCTCGCGCGCCTGGGTCAGGAGGCGGGGCTCGGCGGGGGCCGCGGCCTCGGCGGCCGGCTCGTACAGGGTCCGGGCCTCGGCGACGGGTGAGGCCGCCCCCAGCCGACGCAGCCCGCCCAGGGTCCGGGGGTCGATAAGGGCGACGGGGATGGGTCCGGGGATGGCGGCGGCGATGCGGTCGGCGGCCTCGTCCACCCGGTCCAGGACCACCAGCAGGCCGCCGCCGGAGCCCAGAATGCGCTCGATGCGCGCCCCGAAGGCGCGCTGGACGGCGATGATGGCCTCGCGAATGGCCTCCTCCGCCTCGTTCAGGACGACCTCGGGCAGGGGCGCGGGGACGGCGCGCTCGGGGGGCTCGGCCTCGGCGGCTGGGCCCTCGGCCGGAGACTCGGCCAAGGCTTCGCCCGGCGCCTGGCCCGGCGCCTGGCCCGGCGACTCGGGGGCCCAGCCGACCGGGGCCTCGACCTGGACCTCAGCCTCGGCCTGGGCCTCAGTCGGCAGCGCACCCTCGGTCCCCGACGCCCCGGCCCCCGGGACCTCTGCAAGCCCGGCCAGGTCCGCCACCAGGATCTCCACCAGCTTGCGCGAGACCCCCACCACATCCTCGGTGGCCTCGGGGTCTACCACGTTGTCGAACAGGTTGCGCTTGCCCTGGACCAGTTCCAGGACCCGCCCCTCGTAGGAGTCTGCGGCCACCAGCAGGATGATCTGGACCCGCTCGGTCTGGCCCAGGCGGTGGATGCGGGCGATGCGCTGGTCGAGGATGGCCGGATTCCAGGGGATGTCCAGGTTGATCAGGACCGAGGCGGCCTGGAGGTTGAGCCCGACCCCGCCGGCGTCCGTCGAGATGAACACCTGGCAGGCGGCGTCCTGGTTGAAGCGGTCGATCAGGTCCCCGCGCCGATCCGAGGGCACCCCGCCGTGCAGGCGCACGCAGCCCAGGCCCAGGGCCCGCACCCTGGCCTCCACCATGCGGGTCATCTGCTCCCACTGGGAGAAGACCACCGCCTTGAGCCCGGCCTCCCGGCACAGTTCGCCGAGCAGGCCCTCCAGCTCGTCGAGCTTGGGCGAGCCGACCGTCTCCTTGTCCACCAGCCCGGCGGCGTCGCAGGCCATGCGCGCCTGTTGCAGGGCGGCGAGCAGGCGGTGCTGCTCCACCGGGGTCAGGGGCCGGCGCTTGGCGATGGTGGCGTAGCGCCCGGCGGTCTTCAGGCCGATGTCGTGCAGGTCCTGCTGGGCGGCGCTCAGGGGCACGTCCAGGCGGCTCTCGATGCGCTCCGGGAGCTGGTCGCGCACCAGTTGGCGGTCGCGCCGCAGCATCACCGGGGCCAGACGGCGGCGCAGCTCCGAGAGATTGCGGTAACCCAGGACCTTGCCGCGCTCGTCGGTGATGTGGAAGTCCACCAGATAGCGCCACAGGGGACCCAGGACCTTTTGGTCCACCACCTGCATCAGGGAGTAGAGGTCCTCCAGGCGGTTCTCCAACGGGGTGCCGGTGAGCACGAAGGCATAGCGCGAGGGGATGCGCTTGACCGCGGCGGCGATCTGGGTGCGCCAGTTCTTGATGCGCTGGGCCTCGTCCAAGATCACCAGGTCCGGGGCCAAGACCTCGTTGATGACGGCCACATCGCGCAGCACCAGGTCGTAGCTGATGACGTAGAAGCCGCTGGCGCGCCGGTACTGGACCGCCCGCCCGGCGGCCGGCCCCGAGACCACCAGGGCCTCCCGCCCGGTGAACTTGCGGATCTCCCGCGCCCACTGGTGCTTGAGGGAGGCCGGGCAGATCACCAGGGACCGCTGGACCTCTGCCTGATCGTGCAGCCAGGCCGCCGCGGCTATGGCCTGGAGGGTCTTGCCCAGGCCCATATCGTCGGCCAGCAGGGCGCGGCCATTGGCGACCAGGAAGGCGACCCCTTCGACCTGGTAGGGGTAGAGCCGGGCGGTCACCCCGGGCAGGCGCCCGCCCGAGGCGCGGATGCGCTCGCCGATCTCCCGGGCCCGCAGCCGCTGGGCGGCGCTGGTGGCCAGGCGCCGCGCATAGCCCAGGGCGTCCTCGCCGAGGTCGATGTCCGGACGGCCCGCCAGGGCATCGGCCAGGTGCAGGAAGTCCTCCGGCAGGCGGCGCCGGAAGGCCCCGGCGGCGTCGAAGTGTTCGTCGAGCAGCCGGGCCAGGTCAGCATCGGTCCCCGCCGCCCGGTGCAGGCGGATCTGCGGGGCCGGGTCGGCCTCCCAGTCGAGCCAGACGAAGGGCGACGGCGGCGGCAGATCCCTGATGCGGCGGAAGTCGCGGCGCTTGGCGATCTGATGGAGCACCGCCTCGATGTGCTTGCAGGTGCCCAACTGGTTGGTGGCGAAGTCCG
>DYRB01000350.1 GCA_020718945.1 Lamprocystis purpurea
GGGGGATGCCGAAGTGCTCCTTGATGAAGCCGGCCTGAGTACCTTTGCCCGCACCCGGGCCACCGAGCAGAATCACGCGCATCGAACTGTCTCCCCTGTCTGGTTGTATGAACGACGGAAGTCTGCCACAGCCGCGGGGCTGCGGCTATTTCACAGTTTGGATAGGGTAATCGTCTGGCCTTATGCGGGCCGCCGCAGCCAGCCACCTGGTCAGGCCGCGGCGACCCTGGCCCCAGGTCAGCCCCCGGCCAGCATCATCCCCAGCATGAGCTTGTTGAGCCGCCCGACGAAGGCCGCCGGGTCGTCGAGTTGCCCACCCTCGGCGAGCTGGGCCTGGTCGAACAGGACCAGGGCCAGGTCGTCGAAGCGGCTGCCGACGGACTCCGCCTCCAGGCGCTTGACCAGGGGATGGTCCAGGTTGACCTCCAGGGTCGGCTGGGTCTTGGGGGCGTCCTGGCCGACGGCCTTGAGCACCCGGGCCAGGTTGGCGCTCATGTCGTAGGCCCCGACCACCAGGCAGGCGGGGGAGTCCACCAGCCGGGTGCTGACCTTGACCTCGCTGACCCGCTCGGCCAGGGTGGTCTTGAGCCGGGTCAGCAGGGAGGCATGGGCCTCCGCCGCCTTTTCCTTCTGTTCCTTCTCCTCCTGGTCGGCCAGGGCCCCCAGGTCCAGGTCGCCCTTGGTCACGGACTGGAGGTGCTTGCCCTTGTACTCGGTCAGGTGCGAGACCAGCCACTCGTCCACCCGGTCGGACAGCAGCAGGACCTCGACCCCCTTCTTGCCGAAGACCTCCAGGTGCGGGCTGTGGCGGGCCGCCGCCGGGGAGTCGGCGGTGATGTAGTAGACCTTGTCCTGGCCCTCCTTCATGCGCTCGATATAGCCGTCCAGGGTCTGGGTCTGCTCTGTGCCCTCGGCGGCGGTGCTGGAGAAGCGCATCAGGCCGGCCAGGCGCTCGGTGTTGGCGTGGTCCTCCGCCGGGCCCTCCTTCATGACCTTGCCGAAGGCATCCCAGAAGGTCTGGTACTTCTCCGGCTCGCCCTCTGCCAGGGCCTCCAGCAGCCCCAGGACGCGCTTGGTGTTGGCCTGGCGGATGGTGTCGATCTTCTTGTTGTGCTGGAGGATCTCCCGGGAGACGTTGAGCGGCAGGTCGTCGGAGTCCACCACGCCCTTGACGAAGCGCAGGTAGTGGGGCATCAGCCGGTCGGCCTCGTCCATGATGAAGACCCGGCGCACGAACAGCTTGACCCCGTGCTTCTGGTCCCGGTCCCAGAGGTCCCAGGGGGCGCGCTTGGGGACATAGAGCAGGCTTACGTACTCGCTCGCCCCCTCGACCCGGTTGTGGACATAGGCGAGCGGCTCCTCGAAGTCGTGGGAGACGTGCTTGTAGAAGTCCTGGTACTCGGCCTCGGTGATGTCGGCCTTGTTGCGCATCCACAGGGCAGTGCCGCGGTTGACCTGCTCCCACTCCGGGGCCGGCGCCTCCTCGCCCTCCTTGGGCTCCTCGTAGGTCTCTTTCAGCATCTCCACCGGCAGGGCTATGTGATCGGAGAACTTGCCGACTATGGTGCGCAGGCGCCAGGGCTCCAGCAGCTCCTTCTCGTCTTCTTTCAGGTGCAGGGTCACGCTGGTGCCGCGCTCGGCGCGCTCCAGGGTCTCCAATGTGTAGGCCCCGCGCCCGTCGGACTCCCAGCGCACCCCGTGCTCCGGGGCCAGGCCGGCCCGGCGCGAGGTCAGGGTGACCCGGTCGGCGACGATGAAGGCGGAGTAGAAGCCCACGCCGAACTGGCCGATGAGCCGGCTGTCCTTGGCCTGGTCGCCGGTCAGGTTCTCCAGGAAGCGGCGGGTCCCGGAACTGGCGATGCTGCCGATGGTGTCCACCACCTCGGCCCGGCTCATGCCGATGCCGTTGTCGGTCACCGTCAGGGTGCCGGCGTCTTTGTCCACCTCGATGCGAATGCGCAGATCACCGGCATTCTCGTACAGGCCCTCGTCGGTGAGGGCCTCGAAGCGCAGCTTCTCCGCCGCGTCGGAGGCGTTGGAGACCAATTCCCGCAGGAAGATCTCCTTGTTGGAGTAGAGGGAGCGGATGACCAGGTCGAGGACCTGGCTGACCTCGGCCTTGAACTCGAGGGTCTCTTTGTGCGCGTCGACTGTCATGGGGCTGTCCTGGTTGGGGTTCGCAAAAAAACGGATGGCCGCGTCGGTGACAGGGCTAAAATGCCGCGCTGACCACGGGCGCGTGCGGCGCGTGGCAGAATGTAGGCACCTCCCACGCTAATCAAGGGTTTTTCGAGATGGCACCCAGCGTCGTTCCCTCCCAGCCGTTCTCCGGCCAGCGCCCCGGTACCTCCGGGCTGCGCAAGAAGGTCAAGGTCTTCCAGCAACCCGGGTACCTGGAGAATTTCGTCCAGGCCATTTTCGACACCCAGCCCGACCTCAAGGGCGGCACCCTGGTGGTCGGCGGGGACGGGCGCTACTACAACCGCGAGGCCATCCAGACCATACTGCGCATGGCCGCCGCCAACGGCGTGGCCCGGGCCCTGGTGGGGCGCGGCGGCATACTCTCCACCCCGGCCGCCTCCTGCATCATCCGCAAGCACAAGGCCCAGGGCGGCATCATCCTGTCTGCCAGCCACAACCCCGGCGGGCCGGACGAGGACTTTGGCATCAAGTTCAATGGCCCCAACGGCGGCCCGGCCTCCGAGACCCTGACCGAGGCCATGTTCGCCCGCACCCAGACCATCGACCGCTACCTGACCCTGGATGCCCCCGACCTGGACCTGGACCGGGACGGCACTGCCAGCCTGGGCGACATGCAGGTGGAGGTCCTGGACCCGGTGGCCGACTATGCGGCCCTGATGGAGGCCCTGTTCGACTTCAACGCCATCCACCAGTTGTTCAACTCCGGGTCCTTCCGCATGCGCTTCGACGCCATGCACGCCGTCACCGGGCCCTATGCCCGGGACATCCTGGAGCGCCGCCTCGGGGCCGAGCCCGGCACCGTCATCAACGGCATACCGCTGCCGGACTTCGGCGGCGGCCACCCGGACCCCAACCTGGCCCATGCCCAGGAGTTGGTGGCCCTGACCCAGGGGCCCGGGGCCCTGGACTTCGGCGCCGCCTCGGACGGGGACGGCGACCGTAACATGATCCTGGGCAAGGGCTTCTTCGTCACCCCCAGTGACAGCCTGGCGGTGCTGGCCGCCAACGCCCACCTGGTCCCGGGTTATGCGGCCGGGATCAGCGGCGTGGCCCGTTCCATGCCCACCAGCCAGGCCGCCGACCGGGTGGCCGCCCAGCTCGGGGTGGAGTGCTTCGAGACCCCCACCGGCTGGAAGTTCTTCGGCAACCTGCTCGACGCCCGCCGCATCACCCTGTGCGGGGAGGAGAGCTTCGGCACCGGCTCCGACCATGTGCGGGAGAAGGACGGGCTCTGGGCCGTGCTGTTCTGGCTCAACCTGCTGGCGGTGTGCCGAGCCTCGGTGAGCGACATAGTCCACGAGCACTGGCGCCGCTTCGGGCGCAACTACTACACCCGCCACGACTACGAGGCGGTGGACAGCGCCGGGGCCGAGGGCTTGATGGACCACCTGCGCCGCCTGCTGCCGGAGCTGCCGGGTCAGACCCTCGGCGGGCTCAAGGTCGCCTATGCCGACGACTTCGCCTATACCGACCCCATCGACGGCAGCCGTTCGGAGCGCCAGGGGGTGCGCATCGGCTTCGAAGGGGGCTCGCGCATCGTGCTGCGCCTGTCCGGGACTGGGACCCAGGGGGCGACGCTCCGGGTCTATCTGGAGTTCTACGAGCCCGACCCGGCCCGCCACGACCAGGACACCCAGGAGGCCATGGGCCCGCTGATCCTGATCGCCCGCGAGCTGGCCCAGATCGAGGCCCGCACCGG
>DYRB01000010.1 GCA_020718945.1 Lamprocystis purpurea
AGGACTGCGCCGTCTCTGTTGGGCCTCCTGCGTCGGCCCAACCTACGGGATGGGAGCAACGGTTGTGGGAGCGGCGCCTTCGCCGCGCCTAGCGTCTTCCAGAGACGTTTCTGGAAGACGCTGCGTCGGGCCGAGGGCGGCCCTCCCACGGTGCATCCCGGCCCAAGTCTGAGGTCCAGCCTCGCTAGATGAGAGGGTAACCCATGACCGATCCATTCGTTTCCAGGCTTCCCGATGCCGACATGCAGGCGGTGCCGCGGGCCCTGCTGCGCGCCGCCCGCTCGGCGCGCGACTTGGCACGCCGGACCGGCACCGCCGTGGTGCTCATGCGCGATGGTGAGTTGATTGAGGATGCAGTGGGCGAGGCCCAGCCGATGGATCCCGGGCGGGATCTGGAACATGCTCAGGACCTGACCCGATGATCGCAAGGGGCCTGGCCGCGGCGCCGTTCCAGGGTTCCTGATTCCCTGAGTTATCATCGGCGCCACGCCTTCACTCATTCAGCCAGATGGACTTGTTCAGCCGATGATCACCGACATCAACAGCGAGGACCGCCTGGTCCAGCGGACCTTTGCCGAGCACCTGGAACAGGCCCTGGGTTGGGAGTCGGTCTACGCCCACAACACCGAGACCTTTGGCCCTGGCGGGACCCTGGGGCGGGCCTCGGAGCGGGAGGCTGTACTGCTGCGTGACCTGAGCTCGGCCCTGGAGCGACTGAACCCAGAGCTGCCGGAATCCGCCCGGGAGCAGGCGGTCGAGCGACTGACCCGCATCGACTTCACCCGCTCGCTCATCGCGCACAACCGGGAGTTCTACGGCTATCTCCGCGACGGGGTGCCGGTGGAGTGGCGGGAAGCCTCCGGGGAGGTGCGCCACGAGCGGGCGCAAGTGCTGGACTTTCGCAATCCGGCCAATAACCGATTCCTGGCCGTGCGGGAGTTGAGGCTCCAGGGGGTGCGGGTGCCGCACTACAACCGGCGCGGGGATCTGGTGTGCTTCGTCAATGGCCTGCCCCTGGTCTTCATCGAGCTCAAGGCGGTCTATCTCAATATCCGCGCCGGGTTCGACAACAATCTGACCGATTACCTGGGCGAATACAGCATCCCCCACGCCTTTCACCACAATGCCTTTCTGGTGGTGAGCAATGGCGACAGCGCCCGCTACGGCTCCATCACCGCCGGCTGGGAGCACTTCGTGGAGTGGAAGCGGGACCAGGAGCGGGACCCCGCTCGCCTGGATGCGGAGGCCCTGCTGAACGGCATGCTGGCCAAGGATCGGCTGCTGGACCTGGTGGAGAACTTCATTCTGTTCGACGACAGCCGGGCCGGGGGCACGCGCAAGGTGGTCGGCCGCAATCATCAGGTGTTGGGGGTGAACAACGCGGTGGCCTCAGTCGCCCGTCAGGAGGCGCTGAAGCTGGAGTTCCCGGCGGGCAGGCGCCTGATCCGATACCAGGTGGAGAGGCCGGCCCTGCTCAAGGCGGCGGATGTGGTCCCGCTGCCGGACCGGGCCCTGCTGCGGACTGCCGACGGAGGGCCGGACTCAGACCTGTTGCCCCTGGTGCGGCGCGCCCATCCGGACCTGGGGCGGCTGGGGGTGTTCTGGCACACCCAGGGGAGCGGCAAGTCCTACTCCATGGCCTTCTTCACCGAGAAGGTGAGGCGGCTGGTGGCGGGGGGCTTCACCTTCCTGATCATGACCGACCGGGAGGACCTGGACGATCAGATCCGGCGCACCTTCATCGGCTGCGGTCTGACCGACGAGCACAGCCCGCGGGCGGGTTCGGGCCGCGAACTGAAGGCCCTGCTGAAGGGCAACCACCGCTACATCTTCAGCCTGATCCACAAGTTCAATCAGGACGTGACCCAGCCCTACAGCGAGCGGGACGACATCATCGTCATTTCCGACGAGGCCCACCGCACCCAGGCCGGGCGCCTGGCGCGCAACATGCGCCTGGCCTTGCCCAATGCCGCCTTCCTGGGCTTTACCGGGACACCCCTGTTCAAGCACGACGAACTGACCCGGCGGATCTTCGGGGACTATGTTTCGCGTTACGACTTCCAGCGCTCGGTGGAGGACGGCTCTACCGTCCGCCTGGTCTACGAAAACCGGGGGGAGAAGCTCGGCATTGCCCGGCTGGATCTCAACGACCGCATCAGCGCGGCGGTGGAGCAGGCGGACCTGGACCCGGACCAGTCGGCCCTGCTGGAACGGCTGCTGGGCAAGGACTACGAGGTCATCACCGCCGACGACCGCCTGGACAAGCTGGCGGACGACTTCGTGGAGCATTGCTCGACCCGTTGGGAGAGCGGCAAGTCCCTGCTGGTGTGCATCGACAAGGTGACCTGTGCGCGCATGCTCCAGCGCATCGAGCCGCGTTGGCGGGCCCGAGTCGGTCAATTGCGGGCGCTGATCCCGGTACAGGAGGCGGCGCTGGGGGCCGCCACGGAAGAGTCAGAGTGGGAGCGCCTGGCCCAGGGTGTCGAGGCCCTGCGCCGCCAGGTCCAATGGATGGACGAGACCCTGATCGAGATCGTCATCAGCGAGGCCCAGAACGAGGTCCGCGACTTCCGCGTCTGGGGCTTCGACATCATTCCCCATCGAGTCACCCTGAAGACCGGCTTCGAGACCCCGGACGGCAGGCGGGTGTCGGTGGACGATGCCTTCAAGGACCCGGATCACCCCTTCCGCATCGCCATTGTCTGCGCCATGTGGCTGACGGGGTTTGACGTGGAGTGCCTGGCGACCCTGTACATCGACAAGCCCATGCGTGCCCACAACCTGATGCAGGCCATTGCGCGGGCCAACCGGGTCTATCCGGGCAAGGAGTGCGGGGTCATCGTCGATTACAACGGGATGCTCAAGGGCCTGCGGGCGGCCCTGGCCCAGTTCGCCGTGGGCGAGGATGGCGAGGGGGAGGGCGGGGATACGGTGGCCCCCATCGAGGAACTGGTGGCGGCCCTCCTGCAGGCTATCGAAGAGACCGAGGGGCACCTGCTGGGGCTGGGGTTCGACGCCGGCCGTCTCCTGGGTGCCAAGGGGTTCGCCCGCATCAAGGCCCTGAAGGACGCGGTGGAGGCGGTCTATACCTCGGATGCGTCCAAGCGGCGCTTCGAGGTCCTGGCGCGCCTGGTCTTCACCCGCTTCAAGGCGTTGCTCATGGAGCCGAGTGCCTTCGCCTACGCCGAGCGCCACGACAACCTCGAGGCCATCTACCGCAAGCTCCAGGAGCGGCGGGATACCGCCGACGTGACGGACCTGCTCAAGGCGCTGCAGCGCATCGTCAACGAGGCGATCCGCGCGGCGGAGCCCGGGGAAGATCAGGCCGAGGGCCTGACGGTGGACCTGAGCCGCATCGACTTCGAGCACCTGCGCGACGAGTTCGCGGCCAAGGTGCGGCGCAAGCATAAGGCGGTGCAGGACATTCGCGAACTGGTTGAACAGCGCCTGGCGCAGATGCTGGCCCGCAACCCGACGCGCATGGACTACTACCAGCGCTACCAGGCCATAGTCGCGGACTACAACCGGGAAAAGGACCGGGCGACGGTGGAGGACACCTTCGCCCAATTGTTGGATCTCGTCGCCGGCATGGATGCCGAGGGCCGTCGGGCGGCGGCGGAGGGTCTGAGCCCGGACGAGTTGGCCCTGTTCGACCTGCTGTTCAAGGAACCCATGGCCAAGGCGGATCGGGAGCGCCTCAAGCAGGCGAGCCGGGGGCTGCTGGCGGCCCTGCGAGACCTGCTGCGGCCCATGCCGGACTGGACCCGCACCGCGGCGACCCAGGCCGAGGTCAAGATGTTCATCCTGGACGACCTCTACCGGACCCTGCCGCGGCCGGCCTTCAGCGACGCCGACGCAGACCAGGTGGCCGAATCGGTCTACGACTATGTCTGGCAGCGCAGCCTGGGCGGGATGGATTTGATGGCGGCCTAGGGCCAGTCGGATCATCTGCCAGGGGCTCCGGCCCTAGCAGACGCGCGGCGAGACGCCGCGCATCCCAGTGCCGGCCGGAGGCCGGCGCTCCCAAGATCGCCGGCCCTGCGAGAGGCCGGAGGCGCCTGCGGTCCTGGGAGCGCCGGCCTCTGGCCGGCACTGGGTCCCCCGGCGTCCCGCCGGGGGTCTGTGCGCAGGAGCGCAAGAGCCTCGGTGCCGGGCTGCTCAACCTCAGACGCCGGGCGGCGATCCGTCCCGGTTCCATGGGGCAGCTTGCTTCATCCGGAGAACGCGATGTCTGACTGGAATTCGCGTCTGGCTGTCGATCCCAACGTCCTCTGCGGCAAGCCCATCGTCAAGGGCACCCGAATCTCGGTGGAACTGATCCTGGATGTGCTTGCGTCCGGCTGGACCCTGGACCCAGTGACCGAGTCCTAGGTCACCCGGGAAGACGTCTTGGCCGCCATCGCCTTTGCGGCCGAGGCTCTGGTCACAAACAGGCGTCCCTGAGCATTTTCATATAGGCCAACCCTTTTTCACGGGTGAAGGCGACATTTCTGATCGCGATGCCTTCTGGGTCCGGGTAATGCGCCAGGGCCCGCTCTATGGCCTCTTCGCGCAGAAGGTGCAGCATGGGGTAGACAGACCGGTTGGTATAGTTGGCCGGGTCGCTCTTGGGGGCACCGGCGAAGCGGTACTGGGGGTGAAAGCTGGCGACCTGGTAAATGCCTTCGTAATCGCCGGCTTCCAAGGCGTCCTGGACCCTCTCGACCAGGTCCAGATAGTCGCGGAAGCGTTGGTAGGCGTCGGGAAAGATCAGCAGGGTGGTGTCGATGGTGGGGTGGTCGTCGAGTCTTTGGCATTCCAACAGGAAGGCCCGGACACCATCCTCCGGACGAGCGGGTCGCTCAATCTGGTAGTGTATTGCGCCGCGCTTGAATTCCTTTGCGGCAAAGGGACATAGATTGCATCCGATCACAACCTCCGAGATCCATTGTTGGGTTTGGGCGATGATTTGCTCAGTGGGGATCATGGGGTTCAGCCTAGTTGCGCCAAGGGCAGCGCCCCAAGTCCAACCTTTGGTCGCGCGTTCCGGGTGAGGTCCGATAGCAGTCTACGCAGTCACCCCCGAGAAGGCCACGGAATCGCGTAGGCACGCTCCGCTTCACCCGTCCTTCGACCTGGGGACCCGTTGGCGCCAGGTCCTGTCGGGTTTGCGACCCTGGGCAGGTTGGGAGGCTACAGCAGGTCCGGGGCTGGCCCGGAAATGCGCGTCCGATCAGGGGCCTGCGGTGGCGTCCTGGGAGGGGCCCAAATCTTGCTGCATGTAGGGGAATCGCGCCTCCCCGGCCCCCAGCCGGCGGCGTCCCGACCCCAGCGAGGCACCCTTTGAGCAAGATCGGCATCTTCTTCGGCACCGAGTCCGGCACCACCCGGCTCATCGCCAAGCGCATCGCCAAGGGCCTGACCCGGCGCCTGGGCGAGGGGCTGGTGGCCAAGCCCCTGAACGTCAACCGCATCCAGCCCGAGGGCCTGGGGGCCTTCCGGGCCCTGATTCTGGGCACCCCGACCTATGGGGACGAGGCCCTGCCGGGTCAGCCCAACGGCACCAAGGAGGCAAGCTGGGCGGAGTTCCTGCCGCGGCTGGCCGGGCAGGACCTGTCCGGGGTGCGGGTGGCCGTCTATGGCCTGGGTGACCAGGAGAGCTATCCCAAGCACTTCCTGGACGCCATGGCCGACCTGCATGCCTGCTTCGCCGGCCTGGGGGCGGAGATGCTCGGGTCCTGGCCGGTGTTTGGCTACGAGTTCAAGCGATCCCGGGCGGTGCATGACGGGCACTTCGTGGGCCTGGCCCTGGATCAGCACCTGCAACACCTGCTCACCGACCAGCGCATCGAGGCCTGGCTGGACGATCTGGCCCCCCGGCTGCTGGCGGACCTGACGCCGGCCCGGCTGGACCATGCCTGAACCCGCGCCGCCGCTGAAGACCTGGCGAGTGGTACGACGTTGCGAGGGGGGCACTTGCCGGTCTGGTGTCTAGCAGGCTGTTCCAGCCTCGCAATCCCGCGTCTTGTGCTTGCGGTGCCTGCCCCTCAATCCCTGGGACGCTCAAACCCGGATTGCGACCTGGTATAGCAGGCGGGTGACCAAGGCTTGACTTGGCCGAGCCCGGCGGTTTCCACTACCGACCCGCCGACCCAGGGTCGCGATAGCCGTCGCTGAGCGACCCGCAGCTCGGCACGCTGCTGAGCAACCACCAGATATCGAGGCCCATCATGAACGCCAGCCACGCCTTTCCCCTGATCTTCATCTTGTGTCTGACCCTGCCGGGGTGCGCCCGGGCGGATGGGCCCCTGTATACCTCGGTGTGCCGGGATGCGGCGGGCGGGCAGAGCTTCTTCATCGAGGAGCGCATCGCCGACGGGCGCCGCTCGGGCCTGCAAGTGGCGAAGGTGGATTTCCAACCCACCGGGTCCATCGCGCGCCTGCTGGTTTTCACCGCGGTAGCCGGTGGGATCGACGAGGGCGACAGCTATGTCAGCAGCGACCTGGTACTCAGCTTCTCGTCCGACGCGGACCAATACCGGCTCATTCGCAAGGCCAATATCAGCCTGGCCACGGAGGGCGAGACTGGGCCGATCATCGAGGGGTTCAGGTTGCACCAGGAGCGTGGGGATATTCTCCAGGTCATCGATGAGGGCAAGCCCCTGCCCTGTGTCACAGGGGACTAGTGGGCATTGAGCACCGGTGCAGGCGGAAGCGCCGACGCTGTGCCGGGCCGGCTGTGGTGTCCAGGGATTCCCTACAAGGCAGCGGGGTCCCGCATATTGGCAAAGGGGCACTTTTGCACTATGGTTGGACCTAGCCCCAGGGGAACCCTGCCTGGGGGATGCGCCGATTATTGCCATCCCAGGGCCGGATCCCTCTGCATTCGTCGGGCTGACCGCCGTGAGCAATGGTGGGGCATGCCTGCCCCGTGCGGGATGCGCTCAAATAGGCGCTGCCCCGCCCTGGTTTTTCTACTTAAGTCACGAGGATAAACACCATGGCCCTCTTGAATGCCAAACAGAAGCCTGATGCCAAGCCGCAACGTATCATTTGCCACTGGACCGCCGGCGGCTATGAGGCGTCGCAGATTGATCTCAAGCACTATCACTTCCTCGTCGAGGCCGACGGTAAGGTGGTGCAGGGGATGCACAGCATCGCGGACAATGACGACACCTCGGACGGCAAGTACGCCGCCCACACCCTGCGGTGCAATACCCGTTCGATCGGCCTGTCCCTGTGCTGTATGGCGGGGGCGACCCGCGCCAACCCCGGGCGGTTCCCGATGGTTGAGGTCCAGTGGCGGCGTATGGCGGAGTTGGCCGCTGAACTGTGCAAGCACTACGACATTCCGGTGACCCCCAAGACAGTGCTCGGCCATTTTGAGGTCGAGTCCAACCTCGGCATCGCCCAGCGCGGCAAGTGGGATCCGGGCTTTCTGCCCTGGGAACCCGCCCTGGGCGCGTCCGAGGTGGGCAGCCGCTTCCGTAACCTGGTTTCCAATTTCCTTGCGGGTGATGGGGGGCAGGGCGAGGCTTTGGGGGCAGACATCGCCGTGACCATCCAGGGCAAGGCGATCACCGGGGCCCTGTCCATCAACGAGGTGCCCATGGTGCCGGTCAAGGCCCTGGTGGAGACCTTCGGGGTCACGATTCCCTACGCGAACGCCAGCCATGCGGTGCTCGACGTCGGACACGACCTGGAGCCCGTCTATCTGCCCTTCGAGTTCTTGGAAGACGGGCTCGCGGTGGATGAGGACGCCGGCGAGGACCAGGCGATAGCCCTGGTCACCGCCAAGGGCTACCTGTCGGTCAACGCCGCCGCCGAGGAGCTTAACCTGGCGGTGGACTTCGATCCGGCCAAGAACACCCTGAGCATCGGCGTCAAGGCCACCCGCGGCCGCGCCGCCAAGGGGGACAATGCCGGCTATCGGGAGGTGGTGGTCCGCCCTGGCGATACCCTGAGCCGCATCGCCGCCCTCTATCTCAAGAACGGTGGCCGGTGGAATCAATTGCGCAAGGCGGACGGAACCCCCTTCGACCTGAGCGACGCCCGCAAGCTGCGGGTAGGCCAGGTGGTTCGGGTCCCGGCATTGGCCGATGGGGGGCCGGCCGCGATCCTGGGGGCCCTGGCCAATGCGTTGCCGCCGAGCCTGAACCCCATCGGCGAGGATCGCGCGCTGGTAGAGGCCGCCCAGCCCGGCTTCCGGGACTATGCGGAGGAGTCCGTCCCGGTGATCTACGCCGAGTGCATGTCCTCCGGCGTAACCCTGCCTGCCCAGATTGCCTACGTGTTGGCCACCGCCGAGCACGAGTCCGGCTGCGGCAAGTGGATGAAGGAGCTTTGGGGACCGACCCCTGCCCAACGCGGCTATCAGGGTCGCCAGGACCTGGGCAATACCCAGCCCGGTGACGGCCTGCGTTTCCGTGGCCGAGGCTATGTGCAGGTCACCGGTCGGGTGAACTACGCGGACTGGTCCCGGCGCCTGGGCATCGATCTGATTGCCAACCCGGATCGGGTGGCCAGCGACCCGAGCCTGGCGGCCAAGATCCTGGTCCAGGGGATGCGTGACGGCACCTTCACCGGCAAGAAGCTGCTGGACTACATCCGTCCCGGAGAGGAGCCGAACTTCTTCGACGCCCGGTCCATCATCAACGGGGACAAGCGTAAGAACGGCGACAAGATCGCTGGCCACGCGGGCAGCTATTTCGCCGCCCTGACCCGCGCCGCCGAAGGGAGCTAGGCGTAGTCCGATGTTGGTGATGCGAGGCTTCGGCTCGTCCCGGCTCTGATTCGAGGGGCGAGTTCCTGGCCGGGGAGGTTGCGGCGGCAATGCTGCCAATATCGGATGCCTGGCCCAGGCAGGATCAGGTCCTGGCTCGGGTCTACAGGTCGGTGTGCCTCGGTGGTGGGCCGGCGGGGCAGGGGTCGCGTTCTCCATTCCGGCCACGGTGGGTCGTGCGATCCCTGGTCCTTGCGGCGACGGCGGGAGAAGTTGCTGTTCTCGAAAGGCGTTGCCCCGGCGCTTGGACTACAATCGGCGCTCCCGGCGACGGGGTGCGGCCGTCAGGCCCCACCCCGCCCAGGCCCTGTGCCCAGGGCTGCCGGGACGCAATCCGCCCAGCCACCCGAGGTCGAATCATGGATCTAAGCAAGGTATCCCGCGGGGCCAGCGTGCCCAACGAGATCAACGTCATCATCGAGATCCCCTCCCACTCCGATCCGGTCAAGTACGAACTGGACAAGGAGACCGGGGCCATGTTCGTGGACCGCTTCATGTCCACGGCCATGTACTATCCCTGCAATTACGGCTATGTCCCCCATACCCTGTCCGCGGACGGCGATCCGGTGGACGTGCTGGTGGTGACCCCCTATCCCCTGATACCGGGCTCGGTCATCAAGTGCCGCCCGGTCGGGGTGCTCATGATGACCGACGAGTCCGGCGACGACGCCAAGGTGTTGGCCATCCCCATCGACAAGCTGTGCAAGGGCTATCGCAAGGTCGATACCCACCGCGATCTGCCCCAGGACCTGCTCGACAAGATTTCGCACTTCTTTGAACACTATAAAGACCTGGACGAGGGCAAGTGGGTCCGGGTCGGTGGCTGGGGCGGGCCGGACGAGGCCAAGGCGGAGATCCTCGCCAGCGTCAAGATGTACGACGACGCCCCGGACAAGCCGAACTTCTGAGGCCCTCTCAGGGTTGCCCGGTCGCCGCAGCCTATGAAGATCTGCATCCTCTCGGACAGTCATGACCACATCCCGCTCATCGACGCCGCCGTGGCCCAGGCCAAGGGGTTGGGGGCGGAGGCGGTCCTGCACTGCGGCGACCTGGTCGCGCCCAGCACCCTGCATACCCTGGAACGTCACGGGCTGCCGGTGCACGTCATCCACGGGAACAACGTCGGCGACCTGTATACCCTGGGGCGCATGGCCGCCGACCCGGACAACCGGGTCCAGTACTACGGCATGGACGCCGGCCTGAACCTGGGCGGTCGGCGCATCTTCCTGGTCCACTACCCCCACTACGCCCGGGCCATGGCGGCCACCGGTGACTGGGACCTGGTCTGCTGCGGCCACACCCATGCCCCGGCCCAGGAATGGCTGCCGAATCTGCGTGGCGGCCACACCCTGCTGGTCAACCCGGGGACCGTCGGTGGGGTGGGGCAGGCCCCGGCGACCTATGTCCTCGGCGATCTGGAGACCATGACCTTCGACCTGCACGAGATCGACAAGGCCGTGGAGCGCCAGCCTTGGCGGCCCCATCCGCAGCCGGTCTGAGCCCAGCCACGAGACCAACATGACCGAGCTGACCCATTTCAATGCCGCCGGCGAGGCCCACATGGTCGATGTGGGCGACAAGGCCGCGACCCGGCGCCGGGCGGTGGCAGAGGGTCTGATACGCATGGAGCCCCAGACCCTGGCCCTGATCCGCGCCGGGGGGCACAAGAAGGGGGATGTCCTCGGGGTGGCCCGGCTGGCGGGGATCATGGGGGCCAAAAGGACCGCCGATCTGGTCCCGCTCTGTCACCCCCTGGCCCTGACCCGGGTCGAGATCGACCTCGAACCGCAGGTCCCTGATTCGGCGCTATACTGTCGCGCGGTCGTAGAGACCGAGGGCCGCACTGGGGTAGAGATGGAGGCCCTGTGCGCCGTACAGGTCTGCCTGCTGACCGTGTACGATATGTGCAAAGCGGTTGACCGCGGTATGACCATAGACGCGGTCCGCCTGGTGGAGAAGGCCGGCGGCAAGTCTGGTCACTGGCGTCGCGGCTAGGCCGACGACCCGTGTCCAAAATGACGAGATGGTTACACCATGACCCGACCGGCGCCACGTGCGACTGGACCGGGACGCAACGAGGTAGGCGGGGATGGCAAAATTTGTCGAATGGTCCGATGACCTGAGCGTCGGCATCGAAGAGATCGACGCCCAGCATCAGGTGCTCGTGGACCTCATCAACGAGATGCATGAGGCGATCCACCAGCGTCACGGCAGCGAGGTGGTCCAGGATGTCCTGGGGCGGCTGGCGGACTACACCAAGATCCACTTTGCCGTCGAGGAGAGCCTCATGCGCATCCTCGGCTATCCGGACTACGAGGCCCACAAGGCCCAGCACGAGAAGCTTGTCGAGGCTATGCACGACCTCCAGGACAAGGTGAAGTCGGGCAAGACCTCCATCGGCTTCGAGCTGATGCACTTCCTCAAGGTCTGGCTCACTAAGCACATCATGGAGAGTGACCGCAACTACAGCGGTTTCTTCCTGGCGTCCGGGGCCAAGCAGAAGCTAAAGAAGAAGGGCTGGACCTCGCGCCTGTGGGAGGGCCTGCACGGCTGAGGCCGGCACCCCCCATGCACCCGCTCTATCAAGGCGCCCACTTTCTCACCGCCGCCACCCGCATCGAACAGGCCCCGCCCGACAGCGGGCGGGAGGTCGCCTTTGTCGGCCGCTCCAACGCCGGCAAGTCCAGCGCCATCAACACCCTCTGTCATCAGAAGGCTCTCGCCCGCACCAGCAAGACCCCGGGGCGGACCCAGCAGTTGATCTTCTTCGAACTGGACGCCGGCCGCCGCCTGGTGGACCTGCCCGGCTACGGCTATGCCCGGGTGTCCGAGGCGGTGAAACTGGAGTGGCAGGCGGAGCTGGCCCGCTACCTGGAATGGCGCGCCTCCCTGGCCGGGCTGGTCATCGTCATGGACATTCGCCACCCCCTGGCGGAATTCGACCGCCAGATGCTCGCCTGGGGCCTGCGCCGCGGCCTGCCCATCCTGGCCCTGCTGACCAAGGCGGACAAACTCAAGCGCGGCGCCGTTGCCGCCACCCTGGCGGCGGTGCGGCGGGAGGCCGGGGCCAATGGCGGGGAGGTCCACTGCGAACCCTTCTCCGCCCTCGACCGGGTCGGCATCGAGCCGGTCCAGGCGCGGCTTGACCTGTGGCTGGGGCCCGGCCTCCCCGGCGAAATTGGACAGGATTAGCATGAGGTGTGGGTTCGACCGTGGGAGCGCCGCCTCGGCGCGACCGGGCGAAGCGCAGCGAGCCCGGCGGATGGCCCATCGCCCCGTCGCGGCGAGGCGCCGCTCCCACGGCAATACCCGTCACTTCAATGAGTTGGCCATCCCCAAGATGATGATGCAGGTAGAGCCCTGATCTTTCGACGCCCGCATCAGGGCTGGGGTGGCGGCAGGGCCGCGCGGCGGGCCTGGAGGTCGGCCAACCGGGTCGCCTCCTGGTCGATCTCGGTCTGGTATCGATTGGCGGTGGCCTGGATCTCGGCGTCCATCTGCGCCCGGAAGGCCGCCGCATCGAGCTGGTCGTTGCCCTGGAAGCGTGCCTGGCGAAGCTCCGCGATGCGTACCCGTTGGGCATCCTGCAGGCGGCTGATATGCTGCCGGGAGTTGAGGATTTCGGTGTCCAGCACCTGGGCCTGGGCAACCGCCCCGGCCTGGGACTGCGCCGCCTGGGCCGCGGCACCGGCCCCCGGTGCGGCGCTCTGGTAGTCCACTTCGATGTGCGTCTCCCCGGGTCCGCAGGGCTGGTCGGAGAAGGTCGTGACCCCGTTTCTGGTGCACTCATAGACGCCCACGGCCGCCTCCCCGGCGATCAGGGGCGCCGCGGTCAGGGCGAGCAGGGCCCCCAGGCAGAGGGCGGGTCCGGTCGGGCTTGGGTCGGTCATGGCAGTCTCCTCTGGGGTGGGTCTTGTGTATGTGGGTCTGCTACCGGCGGTCCCTGGACGAGACCGGTCGTCTTGCAAGCGGTGATTCGGCCGCAAATGAACGCAAAAAACGCAAATAGTTTAGCCGCTTAGCGCTTTCCTGTTGGTCACCCCCAGGGTGTGGAGACTGGGTCCAAGTCTTTGCCTATTTGCGTCCATTTGCGTTCATTTGCGGCTCAACTGTCCTTCTCAGGGTCGCGGGTGGCCCCGGCTCACTGGGCCACCAACTCGATACGCCGGTTTCTGGCGCGGCCCTCCTCGACCGAGTTGGGTGCCACCGGGGCCAGGCTGGCCAGGCCCTGGGGGCGCAACCGCTCCTGGGCTATGGCGTAGTCGCGGACCAGGGCCGCGACCACCGCTTCCGCCCGCCGCCGGGACAGATCCAGATTGTGCTCCAAACCGCCGCGGTCGTCGGTATGGCCGACCACATGCAGGGACAGGGCAGGCCGCTCCCGCAGCAGGCGGGCGATCTGGGCCAGTTGGTCGTCCGCATCCGGGGCTATCTCGGCCCCGTCCGGGTCGAAGCGGATGCCGTAGATCGGGACATGGCCGTCCAGGTCGAGGCCCTGGGCCAGTTCGTCGGACCTTAGTAGGACCAGGTGTTGTTCGGGGCCGCGGCTGGCGATCTGCTCCAGAAATACCGCGACCTGACTGCCTGTCTCCGGCGTGCTGTCGTTGCGCTGCTGGGCGGCCAGGATGAAGACATAGTTGCCGCCGTTCGCCGCCTTGTCCTTGGCCACCAGGATGCGCGGCTCGCGCACCGAGTCCTGGGCGAAGGCCCCGGACGCGGGCGCTGCGCCCAGGCGCTTGCCGTAGACCTCGTCTGCATAGACCGCCTCCACCCCGGCCCCGCAGGCGGTGAAGCCCGCGCACTCGAACAGGACCTCATAGCCCTGTTCGGTCAGGGCCTTGCGGTAGCCGCGCAGGACCTCCTGGGGGCCACGCCCGGGGGGGATGGCGTAGAGGATGCGGTTGCGCCGGCCCTCCAGGCGGACCGAGTTGTCCCAGAAGCCGAACTCCGGGTCGTCGTTCCAGGCGGCCAGGGGCAGGACCGCTTCATCGCTCTCCACCGCCTCGCAGCCGAGGATGCGCGCCCCCTCGGGGCGGGGCAGGGCGGTGGGATCGGCGCAGCCCGGGGCCTCGGGTTCTGGGCCAGTGGCCGCCGTCGCCCTGGCACTGACGAGGGCCAGCGCGAGCCAAGCCGCGGCAAGGGCCGGGGCCAGCAGGGCGACTGGGCGCATAGGGGAATACTCCTTAATGGATGCAACGGGGCGGGCGCCGCATTATCCCAAAAACCGGCCCAAGGCCGGAGGCAATCCTGGGCCCGCCTCGGGGCCCCGCGGTGACCTGGGCGCGATCCGTTTCACACCGCTCCCCTGTGCCCGGCCTTGATCTCGCCGTAGAAGTCGAGCAGGCGTGCGGCCAGGGCCGGGGCCGACCATTCCCGGGCATAGACCCGGGCCTCGTCGCTCAGGCGTCGGCGCAGTTGCGGGTCGCCCAGCATGCGGACGATCTGGGCGGCGAAGTGCACTTCGTCATCTTCGGCGATCAGGCAGCCGCGCCCGCCGGCCAGGACCTCGCGGGTCCCCATGATGGCGGTGGAGACCACCGGCACCCCCAGGGCCATGGCCTCGAGCAGGACCAGGCCCTGGGTCTCGGTGCGCGAGGCGAAGACGAAGGCGTCCCCGGCGCAGTAACAGTCCTCCAGCGGGCCCTCGCGGTCCAGGTAGCCGATGAAGGTGACGTGGTTGTGCAGGCCGAGCTGCCCGCTCAGCCGCTCCAGGGAGCGGCGCGCCGGGCCCTCGCCGGCGATGACCAGGAGCAGGTCCGGGATCTGGGGCAACACCCGGGTGATGACCCGCAGGATGAACTCGATGTTCTTCTCGAAGGCGAGGCGGCCGACGTGGACCAGGACCGGGCGGTCCAGGGGGATGCCGCGCTCGCGGCGGAAGCGCTCGCCGTCCCCGGAGCCGAACTGATCGAGCTCGATGCCGGTGGGGATGACCCGCGCCAAGGTCTTGACCCCATAGGCCTCCAGGATGTCCAGCATGGCCTGGGAGGGCACCACCAGGGCGTCCACGTCATTGCACTGGGCCGCCGAAAAACGCCGCGCCGCCAGGCGCAGCCAGGCCGATGGGACCAGCGGGACGTACTTGTCCAGGTACTGTTCGAAGAAGGTATGATAGCTTTCGACCGTCGGCACCCCGAGCCGCTTCGCCAGGGCAACGCCGGCGTAGTGGGCGATGAAGGGGGTATGGATGTGCACCAGGTCGAACCCCTTGGCCGCCAGGGCCGGGCGATGGGCCTTGAGCCGTCCGGTGCGCAGGATGCGGTCCTCCGGGTCGAGGGGCAGGTAGCGCGAGGGGATGCGCAGAACCTCGAAGGGCTCCGGGGCGCTGTGGCCGTAATCCGGGGCTATCAGGGTGACCTCCTGGCCCGCCGCGGTAAGCTCTCGGGCGAAGGTCTGAATGGACGTGGAGACCCCGTTGATGCGGGGAAAGTAGACGTCCGAAATCATCAAGACACGCATGGCCTGGCTGCGCCCGAGTTGCGGTGACAAAGCGCGGCAGCATAGCGCGGGCGGCGTGGCGAGCAAACCCAGGAATCAACGAATGACCCTCCCAACCCGTGCCGTCGCATCCTATAGCCCCGTCTGGCCCCTGGCCGCCCTGCTCCTTGCGCTCGCCCTGGCCCTGTCGGCGGCCCCCGTCGCGGCCGCCCCGCCCCTGTGGGGGCTCGGGGTCAAGGGCTGCGATGCCTTTCTCACCACCGCCAAGGGCTGGGACCAGGGGGTGGACAGCGATATCGCCGAGTACGCCCGTTATCAGGACTGGCTGGCCGGCTTCGTCTCGGCGCTGAACCTGGCCACCGGGGACGATGTCCTGCGCGGGGCCGGGATCGACGGCGCCATGCGTCAGGTGCGGACCTATTGCGGGGCCCACCGCGAGGCGGATTTTTTCAATGCCACCATGGGCTTCGTGCGCAGCCTGAGCAGCCTCAAGTGAGCCCGCCGGGGACCCTGTCACCGAATCGTCATCTTGGTGTCACATAATCTCAACCCACCGGGGGCACCATGGCAGTTGCACCAAACCCCCCCAACCGAGTTGAGGTAGATCATGCGTAAGTCCCCCATCGCCGTCGCCGTGTTGCTGGCCGCGGCCGCCGTCTCCACCCAGGCCCTGGCCCGCGACGCCATTTCCATCGTCGGGTCCTCCACCGTCTTCCCGTTCTCTACCGCGGTGGCCGAGAACTTCGGGCGCAGCGGCAAGTTCAAGACCCCCAAGGTCGAGTCCACCGGCACCGGCGGCGGCATGAAGCTGTTCTGCTCCGGCGTGGGCGTGGACTTCCCCGACATCACCAACGCCTCCCGGGCCATGAAGGCCTCCGAGTTCGACGGTTGCCAGGAGAAGGGCGTCAAGGAGATCGTCGAGGTCAAGATCGGCTTCGACGGCATCGCCATCGCCAACTCCAAGAAGAGCAAGCAGTTCGACCTGACCCTGAAGGACATCTGGCTGGCCCTGGCCAAGAACGTGCCGGACCCCAAGGGCGGCGACGGCGTGGTGGCCAACCCCTACAAGACCTGGAAGGACGTGAACCCGGCCCTGCCTGACACCAAGATCGAGGTCCTGGGCCCGCCCCCCACCTCCGGCACCCGCGACGCCTTCGCCGAGCTGGCCATGGAGGGTGGCTGCGACAGCTTCCCGGCCATCAAGGCCATCAAGAAGGCCGACGAGAAGAAGCACAAGGCGATCTGCCACGGCATCCGCGAGGACGGCGTCTACGTCGAGGCCGGCGAGAACGACAACCTGATCGTGCAGAAGCTGGTCGCCAACCCCAACGCCCTGGGCATCTTCGGCTACAGCTTCCTGGAGCAGAACGCCAACAAGATCCAGGGCTCCAAGGTCGGCGGCGTGGTCCCGACCTATGACGCCATCGCCTCGGGCAAGTACCCGGTCTCCCGCTCCCTGTACTTCTATGTGAAGAAGGGTCACGTCGGGACCATCCCGGGTATCGCCGAGTACGTCGCCGAGTTCACCAGCGACAAGGCCTTCGGCGAAGAGGGCTACCTGGCCGACAAGGGCCTGATCGCCCTGCCCAAGGCCGACCGCGCCAAGGTGTCCGCGGCCGCCAAGGCCATGACCCCCATGGCCAAGCCGGCGAAGTAACCGCGGCCCGACCGCGCGCCTTCCGCCCCAAGCGCCGACGGCCCTCACGGGCCGTCGGCCCCTGTTTTTCCAAGGCTATGTCTGCATTAGGTGTTGGTTCGACCGGGAGGCCGACCGTGGGAGC